>CAKQZO010000142.1 GCA_934293835.1 uncultured Lacticaseibacillus sp.
GCCACCGCGGCCGGCTTCGTCATGCTCAAGCTCCCGGCTTCCACCTGCAGCGTTGCATCGTTGGTCGCATCCGTCGTGTCGGCGGCATGCACGTTCAGCGTGCTGGTCAGTGCCAAGCCTAGCACTGTCGCACTAACCATCAAACCTGCGGCAATCTTTTTCATTCTGTAGTTCCTCGCTTTCAAATTATGATATGTTCCTACCAATTCAGTATACGAAAGGAAACTACTTATAACAATAAGAATTATATTAGAAAAAATCACTAATAATAAAAAAATCCCCAGTAATCTGGGGATGGCGCATTGAATCAGTGTAATTATCCAAGTTGAGCAGTGATTATACACTATATCTGATTTTTATGCAAAAAATTGTATGCAATTAAACTTAGGCTTACAGCAACTCGGAGATCACTTCTTGCTCCTGATTCATGAACTCATCAGAACTGTGGATGTCCACCATCTGAATGCCGTCCATCGCGCGCTGCAAGAGGCCGTCGACGTCGAGCTTCTGCTCGTAGTAGCGCGCCTTATCCAGGTTCGGCTTCGTCTTCGGGCGTGGCGGCGCGAAGATCGTGCAGCAGTCTTCGAACGGCATGATCGACAAATCATAGGTGTCGATGTCTTCGGCGACCTTGATAATCTCGTTTTTGTCCATCGTTGCCACCGGCCGGATGATCGGCATCGTGGTCACATCGTTGATCGCGACCATCGACTCCAAGGTCTGGCTGGCCACTTGCCCGACTGATTCGCCGTTAAAAATCGCCAAGGCGTTGCGGCGATGGGCGATCATGTCCGCCAAGCGCAACATGAAGCGGCGCTGAATGGTCATCAGATACCCTTCCGGCACGCCGGCCTTGACCGTCTCTTGAATCTCGGTGAACGGCACTTGAATGAAGCGGATGCTGCCGACGTATGGGGTCAGCTTGGCCGTCAGCTGCTTGGCCTTCGCCAAGGCGTTGTCGCTGGTGTACGGCGGGCTGAAGAAGTGCACCATCTCGATATCGACCCCGCGCTTGAGCGCCAGGTAGCCGGCGACCGGCGAATCGATCCCGCCGGACAGCATCAACACACCTTTGCCGGCGGTACCGACTGGCAGCCCGCCTGCGCCTTGAACCGTCGTCGTGGACAGATAGATCGCCTCACGCCGCACCTCGACGCGCAGCGTGATGTCGGGATGCTTCATCTGAACCTTCAGATCTGGGCGTTCTTCCGTCAGCAGGTCGCCGAGGTCGAGGTTCATCCCGTTGGTGTCCAGCTCGAAATTGTGGTCGCTTCGCTTGGTGGCGACCTTATAGCTCGCCCCTTGAGGCGCCGTCTCCGCCATCAGCTCAATGACCTTCTGGTGCACCTCAGTCATGTCTTTGGCCACCGCCACCGACGGCGAGAAGCTCTGGATGCCGAAGACCTGCGACAGGCGGTGCATGACTCCGGTGGAGTCTTCACCGTTCAGCTCGATGTGCAAGCGGTCGCGCTTCGGGCGAATCGTCAGGCCCGGATACTCGTGCAAGGCCTTGGTGATGTTGCCGTTCAAACGGCCGATGAATGCGCTGCGGTTCTTGCCTTTGGTCGACAATTCCCCATAACGCACCATGATCATAGAATATTGCATAATTTCCTCTCTCGTGTTTAAGCTTAGTCTTCTAGTGGCATCAGCTTGCCGAACTGTGCATAGATCGCATCGAAGGCCGCGTTGAACTGATCGGCCTCCGCCAGCGTGTTGTATTCGTCTAGGCTGACGCGAATCGCGCTGGTCGCCAGGTGCGGATCGGCGTGCATCGCCGCCAGCGTGCTGGATTCGGTGCCTTTTTTACTCGAGCAGGCACTGGTCGTCGAGATGTAGATCTCGTGTTGCTCGAACGCGTGCACGATGGTTTCACCGCGCACGCCGCGAATGGCGAAACACAAGATGTGCGCGGCAAAATCTGGGGTCAGCTGCGAGAACAGGTGGACGTTCGCCTTTTGCTGCACGTGTTCGGCGATCCGCTGGCGAATGGCCGCCTGGCGCGCCACCTTCTGGTCTTCATCCGTCAACAAGATCCGCAACGCCTTGGCCATCGCCGCGATCGCCGGGGTGTTCTCCGTGCCGGAGCGCAGGTTGTGTTCCTGCCCGCCGCCGGTCAACAGCGGCGCGATGTGCTTACCACTCTTGGCGTAGATGAAGCCGGTTCCGCGCGGCGCGTGGAACTTGTGGCCGGAGAAGGTGATGAAGTCCACCCGCGGATTGCGCAGGGAAGCCATCAAGCCCTTGCCGATCGCCTGCACGGCATCGACGTGAAAATGCACATTCGGATAATCTTGCAAGATCTCGGCGACTTCATCGATCGGCTGCTTGGCCCCGATCTCGTTGTTCACCGCCATGACGGACACCAGAATCGTGTCTGACCGCAACGCCTGCCGTAGGTCTTCTGGGTCGATAAACCCGCGGTGGTCGACCGGCAGATACGTCACGTCGAAGCCGAGACTTTCTAATTGCTTCATTGAATTGATGATTGCCGGATGCTCGACCTGCGTGGTGATCAGGTGTTTGCCGAACGGCCGCTTCTCGATCGCGGTGCCTTTGACCACCCAGTTGTCACCTTCCGTTCCACCAGAAGTGAAGAAGATCTCTTCCGGCTTGGCGGCGATCAACTCAGCGATCTGCTTGCGCGCCCCTTCCAGCATCTGATAAGCGTGGTCGCCTAGCGCGTGCAACGAGCTGGGATTGCCAGCGAATTCTTCTGAAACTTTGCGATACGTGTCTAACACCGTCGGCAACGCCTTGGTTGTCGCGGAATTATCAAAATAGATCATGCTTAACATTTCCTTCCGATTAGTAAGCTCACTGCGCATCATTATATCATAACTATTCAATAGTTGGGAACCGCTTGGCATTGCGCAAGCAGAAATCCCATCAACCGCATCTTTTCTGGTATAATGGCGCTAACCAATCAGAAAGGAACTTGTTTATGTTGAGCATTGTCATTGGGGTTGCGACGTCACCGGAGAACGGTCAAGACTGATTCTCCACGCCTTGGAGGACAACCCTTTGAATCTTAATCTTTATGGTCACCACCACAACCAACCACTCACCAGCGGTCTCAAGCTTGCACGCGTCATCGGCGCCAGCCACGACCAGTATCTGCTTGCCACCGCCAGCGGCCAGTTTCAAGCCCAAGTCGCCGGCCGCTTGGCCAACCTCGCCATTAGCGCAGAGGATTTCCCAACCGTCGGCGACTGGGTGCAGGTGCGCGTGCCGGCCAACGCCAGCGACAACGCGATCATCGAGCGCATGAACTACTCGGGAATGAATTCCCAAGTTTCCAAGATCACTCTTGAAAACATCGTAAACTGCGAGTCACAAGGAGTACTCATGATCCCTACAAGGCCATTAGGGTGGCCCGAACTCTAAACGCAACGACCGTGTTTTGCCACAAATGTCACCAAATGCAGGTCAACGGTATACGCTCGTGTTTAGGTCTTTGTTTACTTTGCGACCAGTTTATCCCTAATTCCAATCCTGATCGGAGGAAGTTGTTCCGTTCTCCCTATTAAATTTGAATCGATTAAATGATGGCACTGACCATGGCAGCCGCGACTTTAGGAAAGATTTTGACTTTGATGTGGTGGCTGGGATGCAACCCCCAGTCGAGAATGTTTTGCGCCGCATTGTGATCCCGGTCAATGTGTTTGCCAGTGATGGGACTGAGCCACTCCCGTTGGGACAACGGATGCTTGGCAATCCTTCCAGTGCCATATTCGACTTGGCTGGTTTTGTAGGCATCGACTTCCACCACGGTGACTCCTTGTTTGAAGGCACGATTTTGAATAACTTTCTTGGCCTCGTACGGCTTTAATAAGGCAAGCTTGCGATTCTTGGCTTTACCGGTAGATTTACGCATGTCCTTGGCCCCGATTTTCTCCATCACCAAGACTGCAACCGGATCAACAATTTCAATGGCGAGGCGGCGATAAGCTTCGGTCAGAAGTTGCGCGCGTTTAGCAGAAAGCTTTTGAATCTTCTTAGTGAGTTGCTTCGGACTGCCATGCGTCAAACTACGCTTACGCTTTAACTGATTGAGCTGGCGTTCATACCCATCCGCTTTAACGATTACTTCTGGAGGTAGCTGATACTGGCGATTATTAGAATCGTGATAAGCCATGTTGTTGGTCATGTTCCAATCGATGCCGATTGCTGGCTTTGCTTGGACATTGGCTTTAGCCTTTGATCGAACATGGACGATTTGAAGCTGGTAGGTACCGTCATCTTTGCGCTTGAGCTTGATGACTTTGACATTATAGAAATCATATTCACTCGCATGCTTATGCAGATGCAAGATCCCAAAGTTCGGCACCTTAATGACATGTGCTGAAAGGATTTGAATCGGCGTATTCGTTTGAATTTCAACCGCGCGAGTCTTGGATTTCAGGTTAAAGCGAAGATGCCCGCGTTTGTACCAACTGTTGTGGTGCGGATTCTTGTGCTTGCCGTTTTTGTCCTTGATAATATTTTGCTTGTATTGAAACTTGATTTTATCTGACCACTTGAAGCCGGCGCGCAGCAGCTTTTGAT
>CAKQZO010000143.1 GCA_934293835.1 uncultured Lacticaseibacillus sp.
CCGAGATCTTCACCGAAGAGACCAAGGCAGAAGGCAAGCCAGAGAAGATCGTACCGCGGATCGTTGAAGGTCGAGTTAACAAGTGGTTGTCCGAAATTTCATTGGTTGATCAAGAATTCGTTAAGGATTCTGACAAGACCGTTGCCGAATTTGCCAAGAGCAAGAACGCATCTGTTAAGAGCTTCGTGCGTTTTGAAGTTGGCGAAGGGATCGAGAAGAAGGCTAACGACTTCGTTGACGAAGTGCTGGGCCAAATCAAGTAGTTCTAAGCCTCAAGGCTCACGGCCTTGCCGCGCAGTTAAAGCGTCGCCTGTGCGACGCTTTTTCTGTGCAAGCGCGCAAGGGGCGGTGAGTTATGGTAAACTGGGAACAGAAAATACGAAGGGAATCGTGACAATGGTTAAATATAAACGTATCGTGCTCAAAGTAAGTGGCGAAGCACTTGCAGGCAAAGCTGGGTTTGGCATTAAGCCACCAGTTATCGCAGACATCGCCAAGGAGATCAAAGCGGTTCACGATCTCGGCGTGCAGATTGCGATCGTGTGTGGTGGCGGCAATATCTGGCGCGGTGAAACCGGCGCACAGATGGGCATGGAGCGCGCACAAGCGGACTATATGGGGATGCTGGCGACTGTCATGAACGGTCTGGCCTTGCAGGACAATCTCGAAAGCCTTGGCGTGCCGACGCGCGTCCAGACCTCCATCGAGATGCGTCAGATCGCTGAACCGTACATTCGGCGTAAGGCTGTGCGCCATCTGGAAAAAGGCCGCGTGGTGATTTTCGCTGGGGGCACGGGTAATCCGTACTTCTCCACGGATACGACGGCCGCATTGCGCGCCGCTGAAATCAATGCCGATGTGATCTTGATGGCCAAAAACGGTGTGGATGGCGTCTACAACGCAGATCCGAACAAAGATGACACTGCGGTGAAGTTCGATTCCCTGACGCATCTAGATATCATCAACAAGCAGCTGAACGTCATGGACTCAACGGCAAGCACGCTGTCGATGGACAATGATATTCCGCTGGTTGTCTTCAACTTGAATGAAGCCAACAACATCAAGCGTGTCGTTGAAGGTGAAAATATCGGCACGACGATCAAAGGCAAAGCATAACTTGAGGAGGGTTCACATTGGCTAACGAAATTATTGATACCGCCAAGGCAAACATGGAGAAATCCGCCGACGCTCTGGCGCGTGAGCTCGGTTCCATTCGCGCTGGTCGTGCCAACGCGGGGTTACTCAACCGGATCGAAGTCGAATATTACGGCGTCATGACGCCATTGAACCAAATGGCGGCGATCACGGTTCCGGAACCGCGGGTGCTCTTAGTGACACCGTACGACAAGTCGGTGCTCAAAGAGATCGAAGCGGCCATCAACATGTCTGATCTCGGCATCAACCCGGCCAACGACGGGTCTGCGATTCGCCTGGTTGTGCCGCAGTTGACTGGTGAGCGGCGTCAGGAGCTGGCCAAAGAGGTTGGCAAGTATGCTGAAGAAGGCAAGATCGCGGTGCGTAATGTGCGGCGTGATGCCTTAGACAAGCTCAAGAAGCAAGAAAAAGCTGGCGACATCACGGAAGATGACTTGCATCGCTTCGAAAAAGAGGTCCAAAATGTGACTGATGCGGCGACGAAGCACATCGACCAGATTGCGGCGGATAAAGAAAAAGAGATTACCGAAGGCTGATCGAAACGGTCTTTGAATGGCGCTGAGGCTTCTGCATTATTCGGAAGCCTCAGCGCTTTTATCGTGGTGCCGATTAATGTGGCGGGAATTGGCCGCAACCCTTCATCGGCATGTGGTTTTCTGATACAATCAGTAAGAATGACTATCAGTGCCAAAGGAGGCATCAGCCGTGAAGGCTATTAATAATGCAACGCAGCTGGATCCCACGCGGGTTCCCGCTCATGTCGCGATCATTATGGATGGCAATGGTCGGTGGGCGAAGAAGCGTTTTTTACCTCGTATCGCCGGCCATAAGCAAGGCATGGAGGTCGTTAAGACGATCACCAAGGCTGCCAGCCACCTGGGCGTCAAAGTGTTGACGCTATACGCATTTTCAACCGAAAATTGGAAGCGACCGGAAGGTGAAGTCAATTACCTGATGAAGTTGCCAGTCGACTTCTTCAGCACCTTCGTTCCAGAATTGATCGCCGAAAACGTCCGGGTACGGGTGATGGGGGAAGTTGATGCGCTACCGGCGCATACGCGAAAGGCCGTGGCCGATGCCGTGGCGGATACCGCGCAGAATACTGGCTTGATCCTGAACTTTGCGTTGAATTACGGCGGACGCGATGAATTGGTTCGGGCGACACAGCAGATTGCGTCGCAGGTGCAGGCCGGAGAACTCACGCCAGAACAAATCGACGCGCAGACGATCGATATGCATTTGATGACGGCTGGGCTCGGCACGTTGGCCGACCCTGACCTCTTGATTCGAACCAGTGGGGAAGAGCGAATCTCCAACTTCTTGTTGTGGCAGTTGGCGTATTCGGAGTTGGTCTTCACAGACACGCTTTGGCCTGACTTCAAGCCGGAGACTCTGGAAGCCGCGATCGTCTCATATCAGCAGCGTGACCGTCGCTTCGGCGGATTAACGAAATAGTGAAAGGCGTATAATTTATGAAACAACGAGTCATCACCGCCATCGTGGCGCTAATCATCTTTATTCCGATCTTGATTGCCGGCGGTATCTGGTTAGAGATCGCTGCGTCGGCGTTAGCCGTCGTGGCCTTGTCAGAAGTCTTCATCATGCGCAAGAGCATCATCATGTCAGCAGACTTCTTATTTGCAACGTTGGGCACATTAATCGTTGTGTTCCCAGACAGTTACTTCAAGTGGTTGCCGCAACACCTTAATCGCTTGGATTTGTTGTATATTGCCGTGGCTTGCTTGCTGTTGGTGACGGTCGCGACCAAAAATCATACGAGTTTCGACGACGTTGCGGTGTCGACGCTGGCAATGTTTTACATCGGCGTCGGCTTCCATAACTTGATCGCGGTGCGTAATGGCGCTGGGTTAGACACATTGCTGTTTGCAATGTTGATCGTGTGGTTGACCGATTCCGGCGCATACATGGTTGGCCGCAAGCTCGGTCGGCACAAGCTTTGGCCGGCGATTTCACCGAACAAGACTTGGGAAGGGAGTATCGGCGGTAACATCGTCGCCTTGATCTTTGCGGCGATCTATCTGCACTTCTTCCCGCAATTTTATAGCTTCTGGCCGATGATGGTGATTGCCTTGTTCCTGTCGATTGTCGGTCAGCTCGGGGATTTGGTTGAGTCGGCGCTCAAACGGTATTACGGTGTGAAGGATTCTGGCAAGATCTTACCGGGGCATGGTGGCATCTTGGATCGGTTTGACAGCATGCTATTGGTGTTCCCGATGTTACATTTGCTGGGAATCATCTAAACCTCGAAGAGGGGGACAATTATGAAAACCATTATCGCATTCATTATCGTGTTCGTGATCTTGGTGCTAGTGCATGAGTTTGGGCATTTCTTCTTTGCCAAGCGCGCTGGTATCTTGGTACGCGAATTCTCGATCGGCATGGGACCGAAGCTGCTGGCGACGCGCAAGAACAACACGACGTACACCCTGCGGCTTTTGCCGCTCGGCGGCTATGTGCGCATGGCCGGTTGGCAAGACGAAGAAGACGAGATCAAGCCAGGAACGACCTTGATGCTGACGCTGAACGACGCACAAGTCGTTACGCGCATCAATACGTCTAACAAGGTGACGCTGCAAGGCGGAATCCCGGTGCAGGTCGACACGTGTGACCTGGTGGAGGCTTTGACCATCACGGGCTATGAGAATGGTGATGACGGTGAGCTGAAGACCTGGCATGTCGACCATGATGCGACGATCATCGAAGCTGATGGCACCGAAGTCGTCATCGCACCGAATGATGTTCAGTTTCAAAACGCGAGCGTCTGGCGGCGGTTGCTGGTGAACTTTGCTGGGCCAATGAACAATTTTCTCTTGGCCATCATTGCTTTCATCGTCGTCGGCTTGATGGCCGGTGCGCCACAGATGAATACAAACCAGATCGGGACGGTTCAGGCTAATTCACCTGCTGCCAAGGCAGGGCTCGCTACAGGTGCGAAGATTCAGACGATCGATGGGACCCGCATTGCCAGTTTCACCGACCTACAAAAAGTCGTGACCGCGCACAAGCACCAGACTTTGGCAGTGAAGGCGACGCAACACGGAACGACCAAGACGTTCAAGATCAAGCCTGACAAGCAAGGTCTGATCGGGGTCTCGGTGTTGATGGATAAGTCGCCGCAAGCCGCAATTGGCTATGGCTTCACCCAGTCCTGGAGCATCGCCACGCGCATCTTGACAGTCCTTAAATCAATGGTGACAGGCCACTTCTCGTTGAACAAGCTTGCCGGTCCAGTCGGAATCTACACGATGACCGCCAGTTATGCAGCCGGTGGCATCGTGTCCATGATCTTCTTCTTGGCTTATCTCAGCTTGAATCTCGGCATCATGAATTTGATCCCGATTCCGGTGCTAGATGGGGGCAAGATCTTGTTG
>CAKQZO010000144.1 GCA_934293835.1 uncultured Lacticaseibacillus sp.
CAGCATCAGCTACCAGAATTTCAAGGCGTTTACGTGCTTCACAATCAGAACACAGATCGCAATTACGTCGGCCAAAGCATCCATGTCATCGATCGCGTCTATCAACATTTTACCGGCCACGGCAGCCCCGATGTCTATGTCGATTACCGCCATGGTCAACCCTTCTTGATTTACTTAGTCCGGCTGGACACATCAAGCTTCCCGTCGCTTAACGCATTAGAAAAAGCGGCGATTCATAAATACCATGCCTACACCGATGGGTATAACAAAACTCGCGGTAACGGCGGGTAATCCTCTTTGGATGCAAAAAAACCGCTTCAGCATACGCTGAAGCGGTTTTCCAGTTAATAAGCGGTAAGATTACAGCTTGTTAACGTTAGCAGCCTGAGGCCCACGATCGGATTGTTCGATGTCGTAGGAAACAGCTTGGCCTTCGTCAAGGGACTTGTAGCCTTCGCCTTGGATAGCGGAGAAGTGTACAAATACGTCTTGGCCATCTTGACCAGTGATGAAGCCGTAGCCTTTGTCTGCGTTAAACCATTTTACTGTGCCTTGTTGCATGTGATGAATCTCCTTTATAAAAAACATAGTGACAAACAACGGTAATCTCGAAAGGAAAATTCATTATGCATGACACAATAATTCTCGCTTCTGTTAATTACTTGAACCTAGTATACCACAGCCGTCCACATAAACCTAATGTTTTACTTGAAAGCGTAATCAGATTTTTTTAGGGAAGCTTCGGGATAGAGTTTTTCGAGCGACAGCGAACACAGATTAGGCAGTCAGACGGAGCTGGGCGAGAGCGCAGCCGTGCCACAACGAGCTTGCTCGTCTGCGCAAGAATTGAAACAAACGGCTGGCGAAGCCAGGTTTGGTTCAATTCTTAGTCGGAAAAGCGTCGCTTTGCAGACGGCGCCACAGCGTTCCCGCCTTCACCCAGCGGAGCCTGGACTGCCGGACTTTTTCGTCGAGCTACACAAAGCAACGCTGGGCTGTCTAAGTCATGGCGCCTTCGCGATGCGTTGCATCACTACGCCACCCTGCCTTAGACTCCCAGCTAAATGCACTTTGCTTCGCTCTGTGTTTCTCGTCGAGCTACGCGAGGCCAACGAGCTAGCCCTAACGGCACACTGGACTGCGCAAGCAAGCTTGCTCCGTCCAGTGTACTCGTTACGCTACGCGCATTAACCGCACCACTTCGCTCTGGCTTTTTACCAGCCTTGGGCGGTCATTGCATCGGCGACCTTGGTGAAGCCGGCGATGTTGGCCCCGGCGAGGTAGTCGCCTTCGACACCATATTCCTTAGCCGCATCAACAGAGTTTTGGAACAAGGTTTCCATGATCGTCTTCAACTCGCCATCGACGGTTTCAAACGAATCGGATGCGCGACGGGAGTTTTGCCCCATTTCAAGAGCGGAAACGGCAACGCCACCGGCATTGGCGGCCTTGGCTGGGCCGTAGAAGATGCCGTTGCTCTGGTAGTCGGCGATCGCTTCTGGCGTGGATGGCATGTTCGCCCCTTCGGCCACGGCGATGGCGCCGTTGGCACGCAACTTCTTCGCCTGCTCGCCGTCGATTTCGTTTTGGGTCGCACATGGCAAGGCCACGTCGTACTTGATGTCGGCATCCCAGACAGAGCCTTCATGGTATTCGGCGGTGGCGACGCGCTTGGCGTATTCGCTGATGCGAGCGCGTTCAACTTCCTTAATCTGTTTCAAGGTCGCCACGTCGATCCCATTTTCATCGTAAACATAGCCGCTGGAATCGGAGACGGTCAAGACCTTGGCGCCGTATTGTTCCGTCTTTTCAGTCGCATAGATCGCCACGTTGCCGGCACCGGAGATCACGACGCGCTTGCCGTCGAGACTCTGGCCATTCTCTTGAAGCATCGCGTTGGTGTAGTACAGCAAGCCGTAGCCGGTCGCCTCTGTCCGGGCCAAGGACCCGCCATAGCTCAAGCCCTTCCCGGTCAAAATGCCGCGCTCAGCGCCGTGCAGCCGCTTGTACATTCCGTACAGGTAGCCGATTTCGCGCCCGCCGACACCGATATCACCGGCTGGCACGTCGATGTCTAAGCCGATGTGGCGGTGCAACTCAAGCATGAAGCTCTGGCAGAAGCGCATGATCTCATTGTCTGACTTACCCTTAGGATCGAAGTCAGAGCCGCCTTTGCCGCCGCCGATCGGCAAGCCGGTCAAAGAGTTTTTGAATATCTGCTCGAAGCCCAAGAACTTAACGATGGAAAGGTTAACGGAAGGATGCAAGCGCAGGCCGCCTTTGTAAGGGCCGATCGCAGAGTTGAATTGCACGCGGAAGCCGCGGTTAACTTGCATGTTGCCTTCGTCATCTACCCACGGCACCTGGAATTGGATCGCGCGGTCAGGCTCGGTGATCCGGGCCAGCACGTTGCTCTTGATGTATTCTGGATGCTTTTCAAAAACTGGGGTGATGGTCTTAAAGAAGTTAGACACCGCTTCTTGGAATTCTGGTTGGTTCGGGTCGCGTTGTTCGATCTTCGCGCGAACCGCTGCGATATAGTCGGTAGCTTGCGTCATATATTATCACCTTTCCTTTGTTAAGATACTATGATAGTTTAGCACTTAAAATGAGATTATAGTGAGTTTCTAAGAACCTGGTAGCAAAAAAGATAGTCATTGCCAACAAGCCTTTGTTATTGTATCACCTTTTTGTTGTGATTAGCATTGTAATCGCCTTCTAATTTGCTTTTTTCCGTGTCAGGCTTGTTGCCACGGCGCTGGTGTCAAAAAAAGGATAGCCCTTCACAAGGACTATCCACAGTTTATGCTTTCTTCTCTAATACCGAATGGTGCATCCCGTAGGCCAAGTACACGATCAAACCAATCACGAACCACGCGCCGGAGTACAGCTTGGCTTGGACGTCCAGTCCCATGAACACGATCAGCGCGCCGATGAAGCCCAGCGCCGGCATCACAGGATAAAAGGGCATCTTGAACGCCGGGTCGGCGATGTCGACCCCTTCGCGCGGCCGCAGGCGGTAGATGCCGAGGCTGACGAACATGAACGCGATCAGGGTCCCGGCGGAGATCAGCTGGGACAAGAACTCGAATGGGAACAACGCGCCGATGATCACCCCGATGACCGTCAGGGTCGCCAAGGCGTTGTTCGGCAGGCTTTTTTTACTCGTCAGCTTGCCCAGCGCCTTCGGCAACATGCCGTCGCGCCCGAACGAATACAGCAGGCGGCTGCCGGCCATCATCATGCCGATCAGCGCCGTGAACATGCCGATGACGGCAACCGACTCGATCACCGTGGCCGCCAGCTGGTGACCGGAGTGGCGCAGCGCCCAGCCGACCGGCTCAGCGTTGCCGGCGTAGTCCGAATAGTGGAACATGCCGACCAAGACCAGCGACACCGCCATGAACAAGACGACCGCGATGATCAAGCTACCAATAATTCCCCGCGGCATGGTCCGCTCGGGGTCCTTGGCTTCCGCGGAGTTGGCCGCGATCGAATCAAACCCGATGTACGCGAGGAAAATCGTGCTCATCCCAGCATAGATCCCGCGCCAGCCCCCGAAGGCCGACCCATCGGGATTGACATGATAAGCCGGGATGAACGGCGTGTAGTTCTGCCAGTGGATCGCCGTCAAGCCGATCGCGATGAAGGCCAGAATCGCCAGCACCTTCAGCACCACCAGAATGTTCTCGACCCGCGCCGCCTCGTTCACCCCACGCGACAGCAGGACTGCTACCAACACGATCGCGATCGTCGCGATGATATCCATGACCCCGCCGTTATGCCCGAGCGGATTCGCCAAGGCGGCCGGCACGACCGCCCCGAAGCTCGCGAGCAACCCTCTAAGGTTGGCCGACAAGCCCGAGGCAACGAACGCCACGGCAATGAAATACTCCGCCAACAGCGCCCAGCCGGCAATCCAGCCGAATACCTCGCCGAATACGACGTTGATCCAAGAATACGCCGACCCGGCGAACGGCATCGCCGCGGCCATTTCCGCATAAGCGAAGGCAACCAGCCCGGCGACGATCGCCGCGCCTAAACAAGATAACGCAACCGCCGGCCCGGCATGCGTCGCGGCAACCACCCCAGGCAACGTGAAGATCGTCGTCGACACGATCGTCCCCACGCCCAGCGCCAAGAAATCCTTGACCGTCAACACACGGGGTAAGTGCGAATCTTTATCTTCATAGACACCGGGGTCTTCTTTTTGCGTCATTCGTTTGAAAAGCGCGTGCATTGTTTCCTCCTATAATAAACGGGCTCCCACCTAGGCTCCATTCAGCCCTGCGTTCGCCCTATGTATCAATTAACGTTAACTAAGATTATGAGAAACACCCTAAGTATTCTTCCATTATTCCTCACCAATGTCAAGTAAACCAGAGCGAAGCAAGGCCGCACTACCATGACAACGCAGCACGCTTTATTTTACTTCGTTATCGGGTGCCGCTGTGTTTTGACTTTTGGACGCACTAAAGCCGCGGTACGCTGGTCTGTATCGCGGCAGTTGTATGGGCAAGTCAAATAAGCGATTTGGCAATCAATT
>CAKQZO010000145.1 GCA_934293835.1 uncultured Lacticaseibacillus sp.
ATCCTAAGCGCCTGTATGACGCCGAGTTCACGATCGCTAACCGCCTGCATGCCTTGGGTGCCGATCTCGACGCGCCCAAGGAAGCGACCATCAACAAGGCCTTGGCGGATGTGCAAAAGGCCGCGGGTATCCAATATGATGATACCCAGGCGCATGCGGTGATGACCGCGATGCAAAACGGAATCTTCCTGTTGACCGGGGGGCCCGGAACCGGGAAGACGACGGTCGTCAACGGAATCGTGCGCACCTATGCTGAGCTCAATGATTTGTCGCTAGACATCAACGACTACAGCGACGACAAGCCGTTTCCGATCATGTTGGCGGCGCCGACTGGGCGGGCTGCCAAGCGCATGACAGAGACGACAGGCTTGCCAGCGAGCACCATTCACCGCCTGTTGGGGCTGACGATCGATGCCGACGAATACGAGCCCAAGGAGCTGCCTGATGGCCTGTTGATCGTCGATGAGATGTCGATGGTGGACACCTACTTGTTTCGGACGCTACTCACTGCCTTGCATCCGGGAATCCAATTGATCTTGGTCGGGGACAAAGACCAGCTGCCAAGCGTTGGCCCAGGCCAGGTCTTCGCCGATCTTCTGCGCTCGCAGACGCTACCGGCACAGGAGCTAACGCATATCCATCGCCAAGGCGCCGAGAGTTCGATCATTCCCTTCGCCCATGCGATCAATGCTGGCAAGCTGCCGGCTGACTGGCAGCAAGCCCAGCCCGATCGTAGCTTCATCTTGTGTCCGCCGAATCAGCTGGCCCAGGTCGTCGGCCAGGTCGTCGCCAAGGCCAATCAGAAGTTCGACCGCAACGCGATGCAGGTGCTCGCACCGATGTATCGCGGCGCCGCGGGCATCGATCAGCTCAACGCCTTGTTGCAAGACATCGTCAACCCGAAGAAAAGTGCGCGCAGCAAGGAAGTCGAGTTTGGCGAACGCAAGTACCGCATTGGTGATAAGGTCTTGCAGCTGGTGAACAATCCCGAGCAGAACGTCTTTAACGGCGAGATCGGCATCGTCACTGGCATTATCCCTGCTAAGGAAAGTGATTCGAAAACCGACGAGCTCGTGTTGGATTTTGATGGGAACGAGTTAACTTATGCGCGCAGTGACTTCAGCAAGATCACGCTCGCTTATGCCACCTCGATTCACAAAGCACAAGGCAGTGAGTTTGATCTTGTCATCTTGCCGCTGACGTTGGCATCGCGCCGGATGCTACGGCGGAACTTGTTGTATACCGCGGTGACGCGGGCAAGCAAGTCGCTGGTGTTGTTGGGCGATCCGCGGGCGTTTGAGCTGGCGGTGCAGGCAGTCGCCGATAACCGCAAGACGAGCCTCGTCGCGCGGCTGCAAGCGGCGATGCCAGCACAGACGGTTGACACACCGGAGCCAGTTGCCGATAATAAGCATACTGAAGAGGCCGCCAAGGAACATCTGTTGACCGAAGCGCTGGTTGCGCAACAGCGGATCGATCCCATGATTGGCATGGCAGGAATCCGTCCGGGTGCGCTCACAGACACTGACGGACAGGAATAAAGGAGTGAGAGTGGGCGATGGACGATAATATACGCAAAAGTCTGACGATTAAACCGGTGACCCTAGAGCATCTTGAGCAATTCAATGATCTGCTCGCGTATGTGTTTCAGGTGACCGCCAAAGAAGTCGAAGAATCTGGCTATGAGGAAGGCGAACTCGAGCGCGCGAAGCGGCCGGTGTTGGAAGAATCCGATGTGATCGGGTGGTTTCACGGCGACCAATTGATTTCCCAGCTGGCGATTTACCCATGCACGGTCAATCTGCATGGCAAACAAGTCAAGATGGCGGGCCTCACCGGAGTCGGCACCTATCCAGAATATGCCGGCCACGGCTTGATGCATGATCTGATTCGAATCGCGTTGCAGCACATGCGCGCGCACAAGCAATGGCTCTCGTATCTTTACCCGTACAGCATCCCGTTTTACCGCAAGAAGGGCTGGGAGATCATGTCCGATCATCTGACCTTCGATATCAAAGACACTCAGTTGCCGAAGCCGGTGCCGGTACCCGGCCACGTTGAGCGACTGGAAAGCGACGATCCTGATGTGATCGCGACTTATCAGAACTTCGCCAAGCAAAACCACGGGGCGATGATCCGCAACCAACTGAATTGGGATGAATATTGGCGCTGGGAGAACGAAGAAGAGCGCACCGCAGGGGTTTACTACGACGACCAAGACCGGCCCCAGGGGTTTGTCTTGTACTGGATTGCCGATGAAGTTTTCCATATCAAAGAAATGGTTTATAACACCCAAGAGGCGCGCGTTGGGTTGTGGAACTTCGTTTCGGCCCATTTCTCGATGGTCGAGCATGTGCGCGGCAACATCTATAAGAACGAACCGCTCCATTTTCTGTTGGCTGATGGCGACATCAAGCAGACGATCCATCCGTATTTCATGGCGCGCATCGTTGACGTCGCAGAATTTCTGCAAGAATATCCCTTCGCGGAAGTTGGCAAACCGCTGCATTTTAACGTGACCGATCCACTTGCCGACTGGAATAACAAGACCTTCGGATTGTGGTGGGATGAACGCGGCCAAGTCGAGGTGACTAACCGGCCGGTCGGAGATGCAGTGTCGTTGGATATCCAGACGCTCACGACCATGCTGATGAGCTATCGGCGCCCGTCATACCTGGCACGCATCGAGCGGCTACATGCATCGAAGGCGGCTTTGAAGACGCTTGAAAGCATCATTCCCATGGACGAGCCTTACTTCAGTGATTACTTCTGAGTCAGTGCTGCGGCGATTGACAGTGCGGTGGTGGTGTGGTTTAATGACGTTATTCTAATCATCGAGGTCATCAACATGCTAACCAACCGTTTCCAATTTGAATTTAGCTTTTTCGGATAGCGTCCATGGGCTTTCATGGACGCGCAATGGCTTGCGTCCATGTCTGAGGAGCTTTTCCAGCAGATGTGGTGGATCTGCTGGGTGATGATTTAAGTTTTGACCCGCACGATCTTGCAAGTCGCAAGTCGGGCGGTTTTTTGTTGGGGCAAGGGAGGAGCAAACATGACAGTCATTCACACACTAGGGCCCAAGACGACAGACAGTTACGATGCCGCAACGCATATTCCGGGCCGAGCACCAGCCAAGATTCAACTGCATCGTTGTTTTGATGAGATCATCGCGTCGCTAGGCGCATACGTCGGCGATGAGTTCTTGGTACCAACCGCATTTCAGAGTCAACGACCAGATTTTGGGTGGCGTGAGCTATGCTACGAATATAGTGAACGGCTGCAGCTGCGACAGGTCTTTCAGCGGCCGCTTCAGCCCATGTGCTTGATCGAAAACCCGCGCTACACTGAAGACGCCGCAATCATCCATCCGGCAACGGAGAACTTGTTACGGCACACACTAGGCGCAGGCGATTACCATGTTAACTATGCCGGCAGCAAGGCTGCGGCGTATGCCGAATATCAGAATGTCGGCTATCGCTATAGCATCGTGAGCGCGACGCTGGTCGAAGAGCCCACGCAGATTATCAAGACGTTTCGGCCGGACATGGTCTGGTGCCTGTATCGCATCTTGGCTTGATAGTCCAAAAAACCACCAACGCCACGGCACGACGATTCAGAAGAATCGGTCGTGCTGTGGCGTTGGTGGTTGGCGCAAAAGATCAATCAGGGTCGATCCAGAAGCGTTGCTGTTCGACCCGGAAGCTCAGTTCGTATGGGCGGCTGCCCATCTCTTCGCCATCCATTTGGCCGAACTCCAGCGAAGTCGTTTCTAGTTCGATGCGCTTGGATTCAAACACATGCACGCGCTTGAACTTGGTGTGGCGCCCGAGCAACAGCTGGAGACACAAGAACAAGAAATAAGGGGTGTTTAGGTGTTCGACGACAATCAAGTCGAGCTTGCCGTCGGCCGGATCGGCTTCCGGAAGGATCCGCACCCCGCCACCGAAGTAGGGATGGTTGGTGGTGGTGACGAGGAATGCACGCGGAATGTAGGTGCGCTTGCCGTCAATATAAACCGCCACTGGGAAGGGCTTGCGAGAGAAGAAAACCGTGATGACGCCGACCATATAGGCGAGACTGCCGAGATGCACGCGATTTAAGAATTTCTTGAAGCGACTGCGGTTGGTCGCGGCGACGGTCGCGGCATCGAAGCCGACCCCGATGTTGTTGACGAAGTAACCCGACTCGTGCCGCGTTTTCTCGACGTAATGCCCGATGTCGAGCACGAGGGGTTTCTTGGTGCGCAATACTTGTTCTAATGCCTTCATCGGGTCTTGTGCCATCTTGATGCCGCGTGCAAAATCATTGCCGCTGCCTGCGGGAATATAGGCGACCGGCATCTCGGGATGGTCAGTCGCACGCAAGCCGGTGATGGCCTGATTCAAGGTGCCATCGCCACCGATCACGAGTAAGACTGGATCAACTTTCTGATTGAAGCTCCCGATCTGCTTGGCCAGTTGCACCGCGTGCCCGGCGTAGCGT
>CAKQZO010000146.1 GCA_934293835.1 uncultured Lacticaseibacillus sp.
TACTAATGTAAATTTTCAACTTTTTGAAAATGCTTATCTTAGACATTAACACATGTAGCATAGTAACACATTAAAATTTATAGTCAGATGAGATAGTGAAAATCATCATTTCAAACAATGTGTATGTGTTAAAACAAAGGTGCGAGTGCGGTGATCTTCTAAGTTCAAGAAGCCGGTGTTTGACTTGATGGTAAATATCGACTTTGTTAAAACAAATTCCCACACAGAGTGGTAATGCATTCACTGGTGTCGTAAGTGCCTCGCTTTCTTGGTATAATCTCGTTGTAACTTTAAGCCGAGAGCCATCTGTGAAGCATGGATTTGAGTTAGGCAATTAGACTGGTTATATTGAAGTGTCTAAGCTGATGCGTTGCGAAAAAATCGAAGTAACAGTCGATTTGGTGCTGTTGTGGCAATTGCGTGGTACGTCGTCCGATTAGTGAAAAGCTTAGCGTCGGGTTAACGCCAGTGGAAGCTATATGTTCTGAAGACTCGCGCGTTTTATCGCGCGACTTAATGAAATTCCGGGAAGTAGCACACGACCAATCTGAAAATTTGCGCGGATTTTCCTGAAAACATTGATAAAACAACGCTCCTGCTGTTCCGCGGAATTGGTTGGATGGAAGCTAAAATTTATACGAGGATTGACAAGAACCGCTGTCACAAACTTTTTTCGAACAAGTTGCGTCCAATAAAAAATTTGTCGTGTGTCGTTTTCCGAAAAACCGGCGAAGCCCCCTGCGTTTTATGGACCAGCCTGCAAAGCTTGACATGCAGCGCGCACAATTACGGTGGCGTCCGGGACTGAGGCTGGCTTAAACATAGAAAGTCCACGTTACCGCAACGATATAGTACATGATTCGAAAGATTCTCATTTAACCAAGGGAGATGGTTTAATGCACGAAGAGGATTTCGAAACAATGTTGGCAAGGGTGACGATGCACGGTGCGCATCGCTTGATGATCGTTAATGCACCGACTGGGTCAGGTAAAACCCACGCGATGGTGTGGGCGTTGTGTCGTTACGCCACGACGCATGCCGAGTTCCACGCCTTTTTCGTTACCGACCAACGGAAGAATTTGAACGAAGCGGCGTTTCGCAAAGCGTGGGAGGCCAGCCATACACAGGCGTTCGAACAGCATGTCGCTGTAGTGCGCTCGCTGGAGGATACGGTCAGCCTGGTGTTGAAGGATTGGGCCGATGATAGCTTCCCCAAGGCGCTGCTTCTGCCGGGTCTGCCTGAGGCCATCGGCGTCCTCAAGCAGCAGTTGGCTTATTATCGCTGGGCGAAGCAGAATGCCGTTGGTGTGAGTGATGCCTGGTCTGCGCTCAACTACGCCGATTATTCGGTGCGCCAGTTACTGACAAAGCGGCTGATGGCGTTAGCTGGGGTGCCCGCACCGCTGGCTGCTTCCGGCCAGGCCAAGATTCAGATGTATGTGGCGACACAACATACCCCGGCGTGTCAGTGGGTGAATCGGGTGTACCCGACGATCGATCTGGCTCGCCGGCAGATTCTGATCATGACGACAGCCAAGTTCATTTCGACTTACACGCCTTTCTTCGCGCGCCACTCGGTGCCGTTCGCGCACTCGCCGTTGCTCAAAGATGCGGTGGTTGTCCTAGATGAGTTCGACAGCACGAAAGCGCAACTTTGGGATAAAGCGATCGCCGATGCGTTGACGGTGCGCGTCGATCTCGTCAGCCTTTTTGAAGCCGTGTACCAAGGGTTGAGGCGAGTCGGGGAATCTGCACCGGCGTGGCTGAGCGAGACGTTTGCCGGGAAGCAGCAATTTCAGCACCTGCTTACGCGTGCCGAGCAGCTTCGTGAGCGATTCGCCTTGGATCGTTTGTACAAAAATCCGGCAGTTTCGGCGGACCCTGGCTTCGTTATTCACACCCCTCAACGAAGTCTGATGAGTCAAGGCAAGGCTTGGCGTGCGCATCTGGATCAGGACCGCAACCAGGTACTGCTCGGAACTGAAGTCGATGATGACCGCCATTTCCGGCAGATGTTGGGGTAGGTTGCGCGCTTCTTACGCCGAGTTGCGCGTTTTGTTGTCAATCGCGGCTATGAATATCAGAACTTCCATAATCGAGGGTTGGCAACCCAAGCGTCTGGGCTCACCATTCGCGATGCATGTTACACCCTTTATGATGCCTTGGGATTGGCGCCGGCGCAGATCGATATCCTACTGTCATTGGGATTGGAGCGCGCGGCCAAACCTCTGTCGGGCGGGAAAAGGCAACTGAACAGCTATCATCGGTTTCAGGAGCGGGGATTAAGCTTTTTCAATTTTGTCGATGACGATTCACACAGCTTACGCACAACGATCAATGCCGCATTTTTCGCCATGACGCCAGAGCGGCGCCTGCTGGCAATTCTGAACAAAGCGAGTGTCATCGGGTTATCAGCGACGGCGATGCTACCCACGGTGTTGGATAATTATGATTTGGCCTATCTTAAGGAGATGCTTGCAGAGCGGTTGGTCGATGGCACGCAATACTTCAGTCAGCCGACGATCGCTGCGCTGGCTTTGCATGAACGGTACTCGGAGGCGGGGGTAGCCATTCACCCTGAGGTGTGTGCCACAGGCGAGACGTTCGCCGAGATGTTGGCGCAGCGTTTGCCAACGCAAAAACTAGACTCGCTGACAGTTGAGCAATTAGATGCCGAACTCGACAAGCAGATCCGCCAGGCTCAAGCTGCGACTGATGATACGGATTACATGCGCAGGCGGTATCTGGCACTGTTTGAAAGCTTTGTTTTGTTCTTGAGTGACCGGCAGATGACCAGCTTCTTGGGATTACAAATGTTGCTACCGCGAACGAATAAGGCGGAGATGTCCGAAGAATACGTCCAATCGGTGTTCTCAACGTTAGCCGAGTTGGTGGTTGGAGGCGATGATGCGCCACAGTTGCGGATCATCGCGGCGACTAACCCCGGCCAGGTGACAGAAGCCCTCCAAGAGGTCTTAAAACTGCCCGCCGAACACGCCACTCGGGTGTATTTACTGAGTACCTATCAGACGCTTGGGGTGGGGCAGAATCTCCAGCACACGATGAGTCCTCAAGAGCAACAAGTCGTGTTAAACGTTGCGCCGCAAGACGCAGCGGCCGACGATCCTAGGCGCCAGACGGTGGACTTGGCGGGGATTTACCTTGGCGATGTGACACATATTCTGAGCAGCGACAAGCAGTTTACGATGACTGCCCAAGGGCTGCGGATGATCACAGAGTTGGAGTATCTGTTTGACGCAGGGGAGCTCAGCATGACGGCACTCAACGCACGCTTCAAAGCCTTGCAGCAATCGCGCCCTTATCGGCATCCGCGGGCTTCTAAGAGCCTTGTGGTCAGCTACTCACGAACCATTATCCAAGCGCTCGGGCGGATGAATCGCTCGTTCAACAAAATGCCGCATTTGCGCCTGCTGGCGACTGGCAACGTCTTAGCGAATATCAGCCGCATCGGGGTTGATCTGAACACGGTTTCGCCAGAATACCGGTGTTTGTTGGCTTACGCACACGAACAGCCGCGCAACATCGAGGCGACGGAAGCTGAGGTACGGCAAGAAAATCTGACCTGGTACACGCACATGGATGTCGAAGAGCTGAAGCAGCGGCTGCCAACCTCGATTGAAGCGGCGAAGCATTATCGCTACTTGCGTCAATTCGTTTTGGCACATCCAACGATTTCTCGAGCGGAACTGGTCGCGGCGACCGAAGGCGATGCCTGGGACGCGTCGGGGCTGCAGTATATTGAGGCTCCGGAAGGTGCGGCGACGTACACGGCGCAACGGCACCGAAAAGATGATGGCCACTACGAGTTTGGCGGTGGCAACATGGCCGTCTCGGCGGAGGCCTCTGGGATGTCTGCGATGTGCAACTATCCGGGGTTGGCGGCTGAGTTAGCCCATTATGGCTATCCGACCGAATGGCAGCCTGCGGAGCTGATCATCAATCCGGTGCAGTTCATCAACCTCTATCTCGGTGCTTTAGGGGAGTTTGCGGGCCGGTGGATCGTTGAACACGAGTGGCCGGAGGTGCACTTAGCCAAATTTGAACAGCTTGAGAATAACGAGCTGTTTGACTTCAAGTGCGCCGACGGGGTGGCGGTGGATTTCAAGAATTGGCGCGGGCGGCGTGATGTATCAGGCGACCGTGAACGCAAGCGTGTCCAGGCGAAGCTGCGCAGTTTGGAGAAGCACACTGGCCACTCTTGGCGTGTCCTGATCGTCAATGTGGTTGCGGCAGGTGATGATCAACTTAAGCTGTCGGCAGACGGCACGATTCTCGAAGTCCCGGGATTGATCGATGCGCAGGGGCAACTAGTTCTGAAGCCAGCAGACAAAATACAGATTGGAGCGTTTTTCATTGGACAAACAACAGATTCTGACCACGAAGCTGGACTATAAGCTTGATTTGGCGGCATTGCAAAGTGCTTATCGCTTTGTTCTTGTG
>CAKQZO010000147.1 GCA_934293835.1 uncultured Lacticaseibacillus sp.
AAAATGGCCAGGGCCGCGTTGGAAAGAGGTAAGCCCCATTGTGCCAACCGCCCACCGCGGTGCCAAAGTGCGCGGTCGTACATGTCATACCCTGCGATGATGCCAAACGAGAGGAGCAGATGAACCGCCCACAAGACCCAAGCATGCATAAAATAACCTCATTAAATTCGTCAAATGTGATAATTTTATAGTAAACTATTAGATAATTATTGTGAACTGTCATTTTGCTAGGGGAAGGTCGATGTATGGCTACCACCATGTTGCATTGGTTCGTTGATTGCCTGATTTCCATCCTTGCGTTGGCAGGCTATGTTACTTATTATAATCAGCTTCTGCATGACGCGCTGCATCAGCGGCGCCTGCGGATCGATGTGATGATCGTCGGCGTTGCCTTGGGCCTGCAGCTGGCGCAGGTCATCGATCCGCTGCGCTTCAAGGTATACGCCAACCTGCAACTGTTGGTGCTCGCCTTCCCGCTACTCGGAACGGATATGAATCGGCGCCATCTGGTGGTGCGCTTCATCGCTTTAGCGGGCTTCACCGCACTCAACCATCCGGGTCTGGCGTGGTGGCAGTACGGGGTCGCCTTCTTGGGGCAAGGCCTGATCGTGGCCATCATGGTGCGCTGGCATCGGCAACTACGGGAACATTTTGGCGCCAACTCGGCGGTCATGCTGCTGTTGGTCGCCGGTTATTGGTTGCCGCGCACCGATCTGACGATTGCGGCGCGGTTGGGCCTGATCGCCACCTACCTGGTGATTTCCGGGGCCAACTTCTGGTATTGGCTCGCGTTGCGGCGCGCCGATCGCCGCTATTCGCAACTGGCCCACCGGGTGAACTTCGATCCGCTCACCAATGCGGCCAGCTACGCGCTGTTTCGGCGCGACGCGCAGCGGGCGTTTGCCCGTGCACGCACCCACAAAACTGCGCTGATCTTGATGATGCTCGATATCGATTATTTCAAGCGCATCAACGATCATTACGGGCATCCGGTGGGCGATGCGGTGCTGGTCGCGTGTTTGCAGCGGCTGGAACAAGTGTTGAAAACGTTCGACGCCCGCATCTATCGCACTGGAGGAGAGGAGTTCACGGTCATTCTTCCCGGGGTGACGCTCGCCGATGCCGAAGTCTTGGCGATTAGCTGTCGCAAGGCGATGCGGGCGGCACCTTTGGCGGTTGGAGACCTGCAGATCGACGTGACGCTCTCGATCGGCCTAGACGCGATGACTGCGGCAGATGCCAGCATCGATGAGTTGTACGCGCGCGTTGATGCCGACCTGTATCGTTCCAAGGCACGCGGGCGTGACACGATCACCGTCGATCAAAACACGCTGTGGCGCCATGATCGGCTGACCGTCAGCCACTTTTTCGCGGAATTCACCCAGCCGGTTGTGATCGCCGCCACTAAAGAACCGCTGGCGATCAGAGTCGCGGCGCGCTACTGGTCAGAAAAGCCGAAGGACTGGATCGTGGCGGATGCGACGAACATGGCCTTGGTCGAGACGCTACGCTTTTTGACCGCAGTGGTGCCTGTGTTGAAGCCGACCGCGGTAGAGATGGAGTTAGCGCCGAGCGTCTTCGCCGATCCGACGACCCTGCCGCGGCTACGTCAGTGGCAGGCCGAGCATCTTGAGGTCAAAAGGCTGCGGCTCGTGTTACAAGGCACGCCTGCTCCTGGGATGGTGGCTGCGCTGGCCCCGCATTACCAACAGGCGCATTGTGCGCTGCTGCTCCATCCGCTGACGGCACAAGAGCCGTGGCAGGCGTGCCTGCCTTTTGTCGATGCGTTGGTGGTCGATCTACAAGCCGATCGCAAGCAAGTAGCGCAACGCGCGGCCGCGGCTCAGGTGGCGAGCGTGCCACTGTACATCCGGCAAGTGAGGGACGCGGCGGCCTTCGCGCAGGCTAAGGCGTATGGGGCGGTCGTTGCGAGCGGCGACTTCTTCGGCGCACCGGTCTTGCCCCAGGTGGCCGCGCGCACCAACCACGACCAGCTGGTGGCCACTGAATAGATACGCAAAACGGGGCTGTAGCTATCTGCTCGGTACCAGCCTTTTGGAACGTAACATCAGCGGAATATTTGGGTACAAAAACGAGGGGCTGTGACTTTTGTCACAGCCCCGTTTCGTTTGCTTATCTGACTTCGGTATCGGTCGCCTGGGCAAGTTGCGCTTGGCGACGATAGGCGGAAGGCGTGATGTTGAACTGCTTTTTGAACGTGTGATCGAAGTTGGCGGGATTCTTGTACCCTAACGAAAAGCCGATTTCGGCGACGCTTTGTGCGGTCATCGCCAGCATTTTCTTCGCTTGATTCATCCGAATGAAGCGCAGCTCGGCGGAGAATGGCTTCTTGAACAGGTCGTGACACAGGCGCGAGAAGTAGTTCGGCTCGTAGCCGAAATATTCGGCCGCCGACTTCAGCGTGACGGTATCGATGTGTGCCATGATGTAGTTCAAGATCAGGCCGACTTGGTGGGCCTTGTCGGCGCCGCGCAGATTGTCTTCCGGGAAGTCGGATTCGATGATCATCATCGCGTTCAGGCGGGCGCGGGACAGCTCGGTGAGCAGCAAGTTGGCGACCATCGAGGCTTCATAGCGTAAGTAGCCGTCTTGAGGCTTCATCAGCATCAGGCGGGCGAGTTGTTCGCAGTACCCGTTGGTCAGCTCGTGGGCGATGCGGCGAAAGACGATGTGCGCCGTGTCGGTGCTTTGGAGGAAGCTGGTGATCATCGCGTTCGGCCCGATGCCGACGGTGTTGGCGACCGGCAAGATGAAGAAGCGTGCCTGGACAGGGCGCGAGGCACTGTATGCTTCGAGCTGGGCAGGCATCGGGTTGTGAATCAAGACGACATCGCCGGTTTTGAGCGAAAGTGGTCGGCCTTTGAGGCGCAGCACGCAATCGCGGCGGCACTGAATGATGGCGAGCTGGGTGCCGCCTGCTTCTGGATCTGGTGGGGCACTTAAAGGCGTGAGGTCCAACGCAACGGTGTTGGCACTCCAGATGGCTTGATACATAACAGAACCTCCAATGTTTGCGATTAATTGTGTCTATCTGACATTTTAGCACAACCAAGGCAGTGATGCCGGGACTTTTTCAGATGAAGGACATCAATTCATAATAATATCGACAATTGCAGGCATGGGCTTTGTTGCGGCATTCGCTTACAATGTAGATGTTAAGCCTAGTAGGAGGGATATCATGGACGAAACATTCTTAGCGGTTTTAGCACACGAAGGGCCTGTGACGATCGTGTCGGTTAACGGGAACCCAGCGCATGTCGTCAACACCTGGATGTCGTATGTCACGCTATCTGAGAATCAGCTACTGATTCCGGCGGCGGGGATGCACAGTGTCGAGCAGGATATGGCCACCGACAACCATCTCGTGTTGACGTTCGGCTCCAAGGAAGTCGTTGGGACAGTCGGCCCTGGCGCAGGCTTCCATGTCCATGGTACCGGCGAATTCGTCGATCACGGCCCAGCCTTTGACCAGAAAAAGGCGCAGTTCCCGTGGGTGACCCGGGTGCTTGTCGTCACGATCGATGAGGTGCAACAAAAGATCTGATTGTCTGTTCTACCATGTCACAGAACGATCGGGTAATACTAAATAACGGCAGCGGCTTGCAAAATTTTGCAAGCCGCTGTTTTAGCGGACATGGTATCCGCTTACAGTGTAATTTTTTCGTTAAGATATTCTCGGAGCGCTTAAGAAGACTTAACCTTCGCCCCGGCAGGGCACTTGCCTTGTTATAGTAAGGGTATCAACTCACTCGGAGGTAGTCTGTATGGTCATTACCACCTTATTCAATCACAATGCCCGTGAACGGCGGACAGTCGAGAAGCTCATGTTTGCCAAACTCGCACGCAACGGGTATCCTCAAACCGCCTTACTAATGGAAGATGGCCTGCAAAAAGCTGACGACGGTTACCGCCTCTTCTTTGACACTTGGGAAAGCGAAGAACACTATATCGCCGCCGCAACTAGAACAGGCAAGACATGGCAGATCACCTTACAGATCGGCGACCAGGCGCCGCAACCACTCAACTAAAGCGGATCCATTAATCGCGCCAGCAACCACTAAACCGCCGTGGCTGCTGACGCGATTTGGCTATGCTGGACGGTTTGCTCGTCTCAGACACACCAAAACCACGGTACGGTAAGCCGCATCGTGGTCAATTCTTATGGGCACGTCAAATAAGCGATTTGACAATCATTTTTTTCGTTGGGGTAGTTTCAGGTGAATCGCGCACTCAAAGAAGCTAACTGATTCCGGAAATTTTTGCGGACGTGCCGCAAAAACTCTAGTCTGTCTGCGACTGATTGTGGGCGATCCTCCTTTCTAGTCGAGCTGCGTGACGCAACGCGCTAGGTGCGCGCCACTGCGCTCTGTGTTCTGTGTACTAGACTGTGCCCCGACGCCGCCGGTATTAACCTTTGACCCCTTGGTCCTACATTTGCG
>CAKQZO010000148.1 GCA_934293835.1 uncultured Lacticaseibacillus sp.
CTGCAGGGTCTCTGGCTTATCCGCCAGGCCTTTGGCGGCCGCGATCACCAGCGCCGCGGCCGCGATGTGTGGCACATGCGAGATATGGCCGACCAGCTGATCGTGTTCTGCCGCGGTCAGTTCTTCAAAATGCGCGCCGGCCGCCGACAAAAGGTTGCGCAGCGCCATGATCTCCTCAGGCGTCGCGTTGCCGTTCACCAAGAAATAACGCGCCTCGGCAAACAAGGCCGCGCGCCCAGCCTTGACGCCAGACTTCTCTGACCCTGCCATCGGATGCGCCCCGACGAAGGTGACCCCGGCCGCCATCAGCGGTTGCGCCGCGGCCATCACCAGCGTCTTCGCGCTGCCTGTATCGGTGACGATCACCCCAGCCTTGAGCGGCGTGGTCGCCAGCGTCTTGAGGTCGGCGACGATCTGTGTGACTGGCGTCGCCAAGATGATCACATCAGCTGCGGCCGCATCCGCCCAGCCGCTGGCAACTTCATCAACCACGCGGTGATCACCGGCCCAGGCCAGGCTATCCGGATTAGCATCGTAACCGATCACGTACACATCCCCACGCCGCTGGCGAATCGCCCGCGCCAGACTCGACCCGATCAGGCCGAGGCCTTGAATAAAGACTGTCGTCATGCTAATCCTCCAATAATGTCTGTAAGTCAGCGAAGAACTGCGGGTATGAGACGCCAACGGCATCGGCATCGGTCAGCGTTAACGGTTGGTCAACCAACAGCGCCGCCAAGCCAAGCATCATGCCGATGCGATGGTCGCCGTGACTGCCGAGCTTAGTCGACCGTGTCTGCCATGGCACGCGCCCGTCGATCACGAAGCCGTCTGGCAATTCGTCGATCTTAACCCCGAGCTTCCCGAGTTCTTCGGCCACACAGGCGATCCGGTCAGTTTCTTTGACCCGTAACTCTTCGGCCCCGGTGATGCGGCTGATGCCATCCGCCTTAGCCGCCAGTAGCGCCACAAGCGGCAGTTCATCGATGATCGCCGGAATCTGCGCAGCTCCCAGCTCGATGGTGTGTAGTTCGGCGAAGCGGACGCGGATGTCACCGACGGCCTCTCCGGCACTGGTGCGGGCGTCGACTTCAACGTTGCCTCCCATGGCGATCAGCACGTCGAGCAAGCCTCGGCGCGTCGGATTTAAGCCGACATTTTTCAGCGTCACATCGGATCCTGGCAACAGGGTCGCCCCGACCATGAAGAATGCGGCCGACGACATATCGCCTGGCACCTGCACCTCTTGGGCAACAAGCTTCTCGGCCGGCTTGACGGTAATCGTCAGCTTATCAGGCGAGACCTGCAAGTCGGCGCCGAACGCCTGCAACATGTTCTCGGTGTGGTCACGCGTCGGCAACAACTCACGCACGGTGGTGGGCCCTTTTGCCTGCAAGCCGGCGAAAATCAGCGCCGACTTGACCTGGGCACTCGCAACTTCAAGCTGAACATCGGCGCCTGTCAGCTGCCGGCCATGCACCGTCACAGGCAAGTGGCCCGCAGTCGTGGTGATGGCCGCCCCCATCTTCGCCAGCGGATCGGCCACCCGGCGCATCGGCCGCTTGGAAAGTGAGTCATCTCCGACCAGGGTCGTCGCAAACGACTGCCCGGCCAGCAACCCCATCATCAGCCGCGTCGTCGTCCCAGAGTTATTCATCGCCAAGGCGTGTTCTGGCTGACGCAAACCGTGCATGCCGACGCCGTAGACAACCACCTCGGTGCCGGTGCGCTGAATCGACACGCCTAAATCGCGGAAGGCCTGCTGGGTCGAGATGCAATCGCGCGACGTCAGGAAATTATGAATCACGGTCGTCCCTTCTGCCAGGCTGCCGATCATGATCGCCCGATGTGAGATACTCTTGTCCCCCGGCACCTGTAATTCGCCGGTCAAACCATGGCGCACGTTCGTCGTCAATTCCTTATCCATTCCTACACCTCATCAGTTTTTGTCTGTTCTACGGCTCATCGCCAGGAGCTTGAATGATCCGCTTAAAACTTGCGGAATTCTTCGCGGTAAGCCGCGACTTGTTGTTGCATGCGGGCCAAGTTGGCATCGTCGAAGGTCTCGCCCAAGGCCCGCGCCAGCTCGAAGGCCACCGCGCTTTCAGCGACGATCGACGCCGGCACGATCGCGGTGGTGTCGGAGCGCTCCACGTTGGCCTTGCTGACGACATGCGTGTGAATATCGACGCTTTGAAGGGGTTGATACAGCGTCGGAATCGGCTTCATCGCCCCGCGAACAACGACCGGCATACCATTGGTCATCCCGCCTTCGAACCCGCCGAGATGATCGGACAGGCGCGAATAGCCGGTTTCTTCGTGCCAATCAATCTCATCCATCACCTCAGAACCGAGGCTTTGCGCGGCCTCGAACCCGTCGCCGATTTCGACGCCTTTGAACGCGTTGATGCCCATCACCGCTCCGGCAATCTTGGCATCGAGCTTCTGATCCCACGCCGTGTAGCTGCCTAACCCTGCCGGCACCCCATCGGCGACGACGCGGACGATCCCGCCCAAGGTGTTGCCGGCACGCCGCGTCTCATCGATCACCGCGTGAATCCGGTCGACCTGGTCGGCGTTGAGCATACGCATGTCGTTGCCGGCGATTTTGGCCTCGATGTCGGCCACCACCAGCGGCTTTTCAGCCGGGCCGGCGATGTCTGCGACCTGGTCTACATAGCCCACGATCCCGATGCCGACGGCGGCCAACAACTGCTTGCAGATCGCCCCGATGGCGACGCGCATCGCGGTTTCACGGGCGCTAGACCGTTCCAAGACGTTGCGCATGTCGTGGTGGCCATATTTTTGTCCGCCGACGAGGTCCGCATGGCCAGGGCGCGGCCGAGTCACTTGCCGCAAGGTGTTCTGGTCGTTCTCTTCTGCCGTCGGGGACATGATCTCCCCCCAGTGCCCGTGGTCGCGGTTGGTGACCACCAGCGCGATCGGGCCACCCATCGTGATGGCGTGGCGCACGCCGCCGACGAACGTGACGGTGTCGTGCTCGATCTTCTGGCGACTGCCGCGACCGTAGCCGCCTTGACGCGCGGCCAAGGCCGCGTTGATCGCGTCAATGTCGAGGTGTAAGCCGGCGGGAACGCCAGTCAAGATACCGGTGAGTTGGGGGCCGTGGGATTCCCCTGCTGTCATGTAATTCATTGTTAACCTACGCTTTCTTCTGCTGGCCGCTGATACGACCTTCTTGATATGCTCGAGATTCCGCCATGATGGTGGTGAAAATGCGCCGGACATGTGCGGCGAGCGCGTCTGAATCAACGGCCGCGGCGACGTGATCGAGCACCTGGGCCTCGCGATCGGCGTTCAACACCGGCACCGCCGCAGACTGCTTGAGTGTGGCGATGTGTTCGACGGTGGCAAAGCGCGTCGCGATCAGCTGGGCGATCTGGGTGTCGATCTGATTGATTTGTTCGCGCTGTTCGGCCAAACCTGCTTGGGCGCGTTGCCAGGCCGCGATATCTTCAACATTTTCTAATTCCATGAGGCAACCTCCTGTGAACGAGTGACGGGTTGATGCAAGGCGATACGGGCGACGGCGACCAAAGCCAACCCCAGCGCGGCAACGAACAAGTCGGCGCGCAAGGCAGCGGCCAAGCTCACGTGCTTAGACAACCAGCCGGTGATGAGCGGCACGGAGAACGTCGCTAGGCTACCGAAGTTCATGAAGACGCCAGTGATCATCCCCTTGATGTTCGGGTAAAGCTCCAGGAACATCGTCAAGCCGACTTGCATCCCACCTCCGGCTGCGGACAGCCCGAAGACGAACGAGGCGACCATCCCGACCAGCGGTGTCTGTACCAGGCACACCGCGGCCAAGGACACCAGCCCCAGCGTGTTCAGCGTCAACAACACGATACCTTCCGGCGCTTGGCGCCGCAACAAGGCGAAAATCACCAAGACTCCGGAGATGGAGCCGATCGAATAGCTAGACAACAACAGATGCGCATTCATGTTCGAGAAGTGCAAGACTTTGGTGGCGTACAGGCTGACCCACTGCGTGAACCAGATCATCAACCCCATCGATGTGTAGCCATACATCGCCAAGGCCAACGTCGCCACCCACCGCCGTACCGGGCTGATGTGCCGAGCTTCTGCGACCGCTTCGGCCGTCTGGTGCGTGATCGCCGGGAAGCGTAGCGGCATGACCAACGCAATGTTGATCACCAACAGCGTAGCGCCTAACGCAAAGGACCAGCCGTACCAAGCCCCGATACCTTCATTGTACGCCACCAGGATCGGCAAGACGAATTCACCCAGCGACATCGCGGCTTTGATCAAGACGTTGGAGGCTTTGGACTTGCCACCCAGATCCGCGAAGGTCGTGTATGACCCGGCATCAAAAGCCGAGTTCGCCGCCCCTGCACACATCGCCAAGGCGTAGGCCACATGCAGATCATGGGTGAGCATCATGCCGGCGAAAAAGGCGAGGTACAGCAC
>CAKQZO010000149.1 GCA_934293835.1 uncultured Lacticaseibacillus sp.
CAAGCTGCGGAAGTCGCCAAGACGAAACCGGCCGCTTCCGCGCAACCGGCTCAGCGCCAAGCACAAAGCCAGCGTCAGCAAAAACAGCGCCCGGCTGAAAAAAAGTCTGATACTTCGGCAACGACGACACCGCGTCCCGCACGGAATCATTTTGAATCCGCACCTCAAAGCAATGGAAACGGGAACAACCGTGGCGGTGGTCGCGGTCGTAACAACTTCGGCAACAACCGTGGCGGCTATAACAACGGCTACGGTAACGGGCGCAACAATCGACGCAACAAGAAAAACAAGAAGCGCCAGCAGCAAAGTGCCCCGAAGAAGCCAATGCCACAGCGTAAAGATCGGCCGTTGCCAGAAACATTGGTTTACACGGTCGGCATGAACGCGCAAGACTTAGGTAAGCTCTTGCATCGCGAGCCAGCTGAAATCATCAAGAAGCTCTTCATGCTGGGTGTGATGGTCAACCAAAACCAAAGCCTAGACAAAGACACGATCGAATTGATCGCAACCGACTATGGGATCGATGCCCAAGAGAAGGTGCAAGAAGACATTACCGACTTGGATAAGGTCTTCGAAGAAGAAACCTCAAGCACTGATAACCTGGTTTCTCGCCCACCAGTGGTGACGATCATGGGGCACGTTGACCATGGTAAGACCACGCTGTTGGATAAGTTACGCCATACGCACGTGACCGAAGGCGAAGCCGGCGGGATCACGCAGCACATCGGGGCCTACCAGACGCGCTTGAATGATCGGGTCATCACCTTCTTGGATACCCCAGGACACGCGGCGTTCACGAACATGCGGGCGCGCGGGGCCGATATCACCGACATCATCGTGCTGGTGGTTGCCGCCGATGATGGCGTGATGCCGCAGACGATCGAAGCGATCAACCACGCCAAGGCGGCTAAGGCGCCGATCGTGGTGGCGGTCAACAAGATCGATAAGCCTGGCGCTAACCCGAACCATGTCATGGAACAGTTGGCGGAATACGAATTGATCCCTGAAAGCTGGGGCGGCGACACCATTTTCGTTGAGATCTCTGCGAAGTTCGGCAAGAACATCGACGAGTTACTCGAAATGATCTTGCTGGAAGCCGACGTCTTGGAACTCAAGGCTAACCCAGACCAGAAGGCGGTCGGAACCGTGATCGAATCTCGTTTGGACAAGGGCCGCGGCCCAGTTTCCACCGTGCTTGTGCAACAAGGGACGCTGCACATCGGCGATCCTGTCGTTGTCGGCAACACTTATGGGCGGATTCGGACGATGACCAACGATCGTGGCCGCCGCATCAAGGAAGCGAAGCCGTCGATGCCAGTCGAGATCACCGGGCTCAACGATGTCCCACAATCGGCTGATCGCTTCGTCGTCTTTGACGATGAAAAGACCGCGCGTGCCGCCGGTGAAGAACGTGCTAAGCGGGCGCTTGATAAGGAACGGCAGCAGACGACGCATGTCACCCTCGACAACCTGTTCGAGACGATGAAGGAAGGGCAACTCAAAGAAGTTGACGTCATCATCAAGGCGGATGTGCAAGGTTCTGTTGAGGCGATCGCCGGAAGCTTGAAGAAGATCGATGTTGAAGGCGTCCGCGTCAACATCATTCACCAAGCGGTTGGGGCGATCAACGAATCTGACGTGACGTTAGCTTCGGCTTCCAATGCCATCATCATCGGCTTCAACGTGCGGCCGACACCACAGGCGAAGGCCCAAGCCGATACCGAAGACGTGGATATCCGCTTGCACTCCGTCATTTACAAGGCGATCGAAGAGATCGAATCCGCGATGAAGGGGATGCTGGAGCCAACCTACGAAGAAAAGGTTACCGGACAGATCACTGTGCGTGAAACCATTTCCGTTTCTAAGGTCGGCACCGTTATCGGCGGTTACGTCGACACTGGCTTCATCCGTCGTGACTCTAAGGTCCGCTTGATTCGTGACGGCATCGTGATCTACGAAGGCGAACTCGGTTCCTTGCGGCGTTTTAAAGACGACGTCAAGGAAGTCCGTTCAGGCTTCGAATTCGGGATGACCATCGAAGGCTACAACGATGTGAAGGTCGATGATCAGATCGAAGCTTACCAGATGGAAGAAGTGCCAGTGAAGTAAATTAGAGCGGCGCAAAGCGATCGCGTTGCTCTGCAGCGCTTGCCGCTACGTTACTCATAGCCTCGGCTATGGCACAACAAGGAGAAACACAATGAAACATCGCATCGGACGGGTAGAAACCCAGATCCAACGCGAGATCGATGATATCTTGTTGAAAGACGTCAACGACCCGCGGGTGCAAGGCGTGACGATTACTGGGATCAATCTCACCGGCGACCTTCAAGAGGCAACCGTGTACTTCAGCATTCTTTCGGATGATCCGAAGAAAATTGCTGAAGCACAGACTGGCTTGGATAAGGCGACCGGCTTGATTCGCAGTAAAGTCGGCCAACGCATCAAACTATTTAAGACACCCGAGATTCATTTCGAACAGGATCAATCCGTCCAATATGGGGCTCGGATCGATCAACTGTTAGCTGAGATGAAGCGTAAGCAGTAACTCAAAAGCCGCCAGTAATGGTGGCTTTTTTCGTGGAGGAGGAAAATGACACCGGCGCTGACTTGCGGTGGTGTTTTACCTAGGCATACGCGTATAATGAAATGAGTTATGTGTGAAAGGATTGATCCCATGGACGGCATTTTGCCAGTATATAAACCCGTCGGTGTCACTAGCCACGATGTGGTGGCACAGCTGCGCCGACTGCTGCATATGAAAAAAATTGGCCATTCCGGGACGCTCGATCCCAGCGTTGACGGCGTCTTACCGATTGCGCTGGGCGCGGCCACGAAGGCCGTGCCGGCGCTAATGACCGCAGGTAAGACCTACACCGGAGAGGTCCCCCTGGGATTTGCGACGGAAACCGAGGACCTCGATGGCGCGGAAGTTGCACGCGAGGCGGTTGTAACCCCATTTTCAACTGAACAGATCGACGGCGTGCTCGCCCAATTAACTGGGGAGATCACCCAAATTCCGCCGATGTATTCGGCCGTGAAGGTCAACGGGCGCAAGCTGTACGAGTACGCACGTGCTGGCGAAACCGTCGAACGGCCGTGTCGCCAGGCGACGGTGTACGCGTTTGAACGCACGAACGCCGGGGTGTTTGATGCTGAACGCGGCGAGCAACGCTTCACGTTTACCGTGCGCGTCAGCAAAGGTACCTATATTCGTACGCTGGCGGTTGAAGTGGGGCGCCTGCTCGGGGTTCCGGCTGTGATGAGTCAGCTGACGCGGATTGCAAGTGGTGGCTTCACGCTTGAAGAAACCCTTGATCTGCGCCCGTTGACGCCAGAAACGGCACCGGAGGCGGTCGCGACAAAGCTGCGCCCGATCGAATTTGCCTATGGCAGTCTACCGCTAGTTGCGCTTGATGCCGACCAGTGGGACCGGCTGCAACACGGACGGTTTTTGAAGCTGGTAGCCCAAGAAGCGTGCGTTGGGCTAACGTATCACGGGTTGCTCAAAGCGGTGTATCGCCAAGACGGCGATTTGTATCGTCCCGATGTGATGTATCTCGCAAACGAAGGAAGTTCTGACTCATGCAAGTGATCGATATTCAACCACCACTGACAGCTGAATTACGTCCTCAAACGCCGATCGTGTTGGCCCTTGGCTTCTTTGACGGTGTCCATCGCGGGCATCAGGCTGTGATCACGCGTGCCAAGCAGGTGGCCACGGCCAAGCACATGCCGCTAGCCGTGATGACGTTTGACGTGCATCCGGCGGTGATTTATCAAGGGGTCGCGGCCGCTTCGGTCAAATACCTATCGCCTCGGGCTCGCAAAGTCGCTTTGATGACCGAGTTAGGGGTCGATGTGCTCTACTTCGTCCATTTCACCGCCGAGTTTGCGCGCCTGGCGCCGCAAGCATTCGTCGATCGGTATCTGGTCGGCTTGAATGCTGCGGTGGTCGTCGCCGGCTTCGACTATACCTATGGTAAAAAGGCGATCGCAAATATGGCCGCTTTGCCAGATTATGCGCAAGGCCGCTTCGAGATCATTACCGTGCCTGCCCATCGCCAAGACGGAGAAAAGATTTCGTCGACGCACATTCGCGAGGCGTTAGACACTGGCGATGTTGATCACGCCAACCAGCTGTTGGGCTATCAATATGAGACGACCGGCATCGTCGTTCATGGCGAAGCGCGTGGGCGTACGCTAGGCTTTCCGACTGCCAATATTCAGACGCCGAGTGCCGAGCGCTTGCCCGGTATCGGCATTTACACGGTGCGGATGCAGGTCAATGGCCAGTGGTTCGGCGGGATGGCGTCGGTCGGCCGCAATGTGACTTTCGGTGCGGGCCGCGCGGTTACTTTGGAAATCAACTTGTTTGATTTCAATGCCGATATTTATGGGGCGCCGGTGGTCGTCCAGTGGTGCCATTACT
>CAKQZO010000150.1 GCA_934293835.1 uncultured Lacticaseibacillus sp.
TGATTGGGCCGACTGGCTCGGGGAAAACCTTCCTCGCTCAAAGCCTTGCGCGAATCTTGAACGTACCGTTCGCGATTGCAGATGCGACGACGTTAACCGAGGCCGGTTATGTCGGTGAAGATGTCGAGAACATCTTGTTGAAGCTGTTGCAAGCCGCTGACTATGATGTCGAGCGTGCGCAAAAAGGGATTATCTATATCGATGAAATCGATAAGATCGCCAAGAAATCCGAGAATGTCTCCATTACGCGTGATGTTTCTGGTGAAGGGGTGCAACAGGCACTGCTGAAGATCTTGGAAGGCACGATTGCCAATGTGCCACCTCAGGGCGGACGTAAGCATCCCCAACAAGAATTCATCCAGATCGATACGACGAACATTCTGTTCATCGTCGGCGGCGCGTTCGATGGCATCGAAACGATCGTCAAAAACCGGATGGGTGACAAGACGATTGGCTTCGGTGCCAGCGCACCAGAAGCTGGTTATGATCCGAATAAGTCGGTGATGCAACAAATTGTTCCAGAAGATTTGATGAAGTTCGGGATCATTCCTGAGTTCATCGGGCGGATTCCAATCATCGCAGCACTGGAGAAACTGACTGAAGATGATCTGGTGCGGATCTTGACCGAACCTAAGAATGCTTTGGTTAAACAGTACCAGAAACTCTTGAGTCTTGATGATACGCAGCTCGAATTCACGAAGCCGGCATTGCATGCCATCGCGCATAAAGCGATCGTTCGCGACACCGGTGCTCGTGGGTTGCGGTCGATCATCGAAGCAGTGATGCAAGACTTAATGTTTGAGTTGCCAAGTCGACCGGAAGTCGCCAAGGCAGTCGTCACCAAGGCCGCGGTTGAAGGCAAAGGCAAGCCGGAGATGGTCCTTGAAGACGGACAAGAAGCATCGTAGTTGCACCGTGAGGCCAGCAAGTGCTGGCCTTTTTTAGTGGCCGGGCCTGTTCGACGCGGATTTGTAATGAGAGTCTTGCGGTCTGGTGTGATAGAATAATTGAGTTAGATAGGAGGGGTCCCATGAAGATCCACAACGTTGACCTGACGATCAGTGCCGTCAGTGCCAAGCAGTATCCAGAGACTGGCTTTCCTGAGCTCGCTTTCGTCGGCCGTAGTAATGTCGGGAAATCCAGCTTGATCAATCGTCTCATTGATCGTAAGGCAATGGCGCGAACCTCAAGTGTTCCCGGTAAGACGCAGACGCTGAACTTTTACATCCTCGAAGAGATGCTATACTTCGTTGATGTGCCCGGGTATGGCTTTGCGAAGGTCTCCAAAGCCGATCGGGCCAAGTTTGCAGCGATGATCGAAGAATATCTGACGACGCGCAAACAGCTGCGCGGCGCCGTCTTATTAGTCGATGCGCGCCATGAACCTAGCGATGATGATGTCAGCATGTATCAGTACCTGAAGTATTATCACATCAAGACGCTTGTCGTTGGCACCAAGGTTGATAAGACCAGTCGGGCGAAGCGTGCGAGTGTAATCAAGCGCATTCGGCAGACGCTTGACATCAACCAAACCGATGACCTGATTTTATTTTCGGCAGAGACAGGCGAAGGCAAGGCGCAAGTCTGGCAGTGGCTTGAACAAACCGCAGGAATTGGAGGAGAAATCGGTGGAGCTGAATGATTATCAAAAAGAGGCCAACAAAACGTTGGCCGGCAATGAGCATGTTCTGACGAACTTGGCATTGGGACTTGCAAGCGATTCTGGACAGGTGGTTGACCTGATCAAAAAATATACGTTCCAAGGCCAAGAGCTAGATCGCGACCAGCTGGAAGTCAAGATGGGGGACGTCTTGTGGTACTTATCTCAGATCGCGTTGTGGGCAGACGTCGATTTTGATGACGTGGCCAAAACCAACTTAGAAATGCTGGCAAAGCGATACGCGCGATAGGCAAGAAGCGACTGAAGTGATTCGGTCGTTTTTATTTTGCAAAAAAGCGCCAGTGATTCACGATCGCGAATCACTGGCGCTTAGTGCACTTAAGCCTTGGTGTTTTTCTGCTCAGTATCACCCTTAGCTTCGGGTGTATCTTCTTCTTTTTTGGGACCGTTGATTGGCGTGTTGGCCGCCTTGTCGCGTTCTTTAGGCATAGTGGCGAACTTGTCGAACATCTCGTTCCAGTCACTCTTATTGTTGATATGCAGCGCCATGTGGACACCTCCTAGTTGTCGAATAGTATAGCACGCGACATCGGACTGCGCAAAAGGACATTCGTTGCGAGCGGCGGGGTACCCATGATACGATGAGGGCAACAATGTCCAGCGAGGAGGAAAGCATATGCTGATCAAAACAGCGACGAAGGCGGATTTTGAAGCCCTGTTACCGCTGGTAGTAGGCTATTATCAAGACAGTCCGGTGCCCCACAGGGTTGACTCGATAGCGTTAGAAGAGACGGTTCAGCGACTGGTTGCGGTCGATAACGCCTTTGGTGGCGTGTTGCTGGCGACCCAAGAGGAACAACTCATTGGCTTTGCATTTTTGTTTTTGGGATTTGACAAGCGGGCATTGCGGCCAATCGTTGTGCTGAACGATTTATATGTTGTGCCTGCTTATCGTCGCCAAGGCGTTGCTCGGGCCTTGATCGAGGCGACGCTGACTTGGGGGCGCGAGCGCGAGGCGGTTCGAGTAAGTTGGCAAACGCGCGCGACGAACACCAACGCCCAACGCCTGTATGACCAGATAGGCGAACGAGAAAGTGGTTGGATTCATTATTTTCGTAATATTAGCGAATGATTGAGAGGCGTCTTCTCCGGAAGGCGTTTTCATTTTGCATATCGCTATGCCTGTTACGGCACACCATGTATAATAGGGTCATTCTATCATGTACTAGGAGGGCGATCACGTGGGTGCCATCAGAATCACAAACATGCAGTTTCACACTTATAATGGCGTTTTTGCCGAGGAACAAAAACTTGGCCAGCGTCTGCAGATCGATGTTGAGCTCCGCTTGCCGATCGAAACACAGGTACAACACGATGATCTGCAAGAGACGATCGATTATGGCGCTGTTTATCAAACCGTGGCCGATTTTGTGGCCACGCATCAGTATCGCCTGATCGAGATGTTGGCGAATCAATTGTTGGCCAAGTTGCAGGCGACTTATGCCGTCAGTGGAATTACCTTACGCATTCGCAAAGGCGCTGTCCCGATTGCAGGGATCTTCGATGCGGTGGAGATCGAGGTTGCGACGGATGACTGAAGCATATCTGGGACTTGGCACCAATCTAGGCAATCGGCTGGCCAATCTGCGCCAGGCACGCCGGCTATTGGCGCAGATTCCTGGCACTCGCGTTGCGCGCACGTCGCTGGTATATGAAACCGAGCCTGTTGGTGGGGTCGTCCAAGACGATTATCTGAATCAGGTGGTCGTCGTGACGACTATTCTGGCCGCTGACGCATTGCTACGGCGCTTACACGACATCGAGCAGGCATTGCACCGCCAGCGAATCGTCCGTTGGGGGGCACGCACGGTCGATCTAGACTTGTTGTATTATGACAACCTCAGCGTGCAGACGCCTGAGTTAACGGTGCCGCATCCTCAAATCGCCAATCGGCGTTTTGTCCTCGTGCCGCTGTTGGAGGTAGCAACGGGCGAGCGGATCAACGAAGTCGCTGCGCTTCTTCAAGCAACCCCGGATCAGCACTGGGTGCGACCATATCAAGAAAAGTAAAGGAAGTCTCTCATGGATCAACAACGTATTGAAAAGGCAGTTCGCGAATTGCTTACGGCTGTCGGCGAAGATGTCACTCGGCCTGGATTGATCGAAACCCCTGAACGGGTCGCACGAATGTATGCGGAAGTGTTTGGGTCACTTGATGCGGGTGACCAGTTTGAGGATTACAAAGTATTTCCAATGACGGAAGACCCAGGGTTGGTGATGGTGCAACAAATTCCATTTTATTCAATGTGTGAGCATCACCTGCTCCCGTTTTTTGGCCATGTCAGTATCGGCTACATGCCTGCCCACAACCAGATTATTGGTTTAAGTAAACTCGGGCGCCTGGTGGATTATGTGGCGCGCCGGCCGAGTGTTCAAGAAGTGATGACCGCAAGAATTACGGCTGAATTGGAACGCATCTTGGCGCCTCAAGGGATTGCCGTCTCAGTGGTCGCACGCCATATGTGTATGGAAATGCGTGGCATCAACCGAGGGGATCTTTTCACGTACACGTCGCGCTATACGGGCGTCTTCCAGACTGACCGGGAGTTGAAGCGTGAGTTCCAAGAGGAGGCCCGGCGCGTCAATGGCAACTTATGATGTGCTCAGAGCGGCGATGGATCATCAGATGCGGGCAGCTGATCCTGCACGGGTGACGGCATTAGCACGAGTTTTGCGGCAGATTGGGGCACCAGATACAACATACCACGTGATTCACGTTGCCGGAACGAATGGTAAA
>CAKQZO010000151.1 GCA_934293835.1 uncultured Lacticaseibacillus sp.
ACTCACTATTATATTTGGTCATAAGAATAGCCCCACAATCATTAGACTTCTTGTCTAACAATTGTAGGGCACTTCAGGATTGCAGGAGGTCATTTTGGTTAGTACAGGCTTTGTAGGTAAGGCTTGGCCATCGTGACAACCGCCGCCGAGCCGGTGTTTTCCAGCATGGCAACGGTGAGATGCGTGTTGTTGTCTGCATCGATGGCGACGAGGAAGCCGTTCTCCTTGCCGGTCGTATCTTGTTTCTGCTTCAGCTCGGCGGTGCCGGTCTTGGCGGCGATGGTGTGGCCGCTGATCTGCAAGTCGTGGGCGGTGCCGGCGGTGTCAGACACCACATGGGTCAGGGCCGTTTTGACGGTGTTGGCAGTGGTGCGGGTGAAGACTGCCGTCCGCTTGCCGTGACCGTCTGCGGCAAGGGTCGGCTGCTGCAATGTCCCGCCGTTGGCGATGGTGCTGTACATGGTCGCTTGTTGGATAGGGGACAATAGGAGCTGGCCTTGGCCATAGGCGGTGTCGGCGAGCAGCGTGTCGCGGCTCAGCTTCCCGGAGTTAGAGATCTGCGCGCGCGTCTGGGTGAGTGGCAGAGTCGTCTGCGTTTTGAACAGTGGGCGCAGGCCCTTGAGATAGGCGTTGGCGCCCATCTTCAAGGCGGTCTGGGCGAACCAGATGTTGTCGGAGTTCACCAGCGCCTGGGTCATATTCTCGGGGCTTGCGGCGACTGTCCGCGTGACCTTGTAGCTACCCCAGCTGCTGTTGGCTTGCCACTTGAGCCCTGAGATCGTCTTGGTGGTGTCGGTGGTGATCGTCTTGTTCTCCAAGGCGATCGCCGCCGTCAGCATCTTGAAGGTCGATCCCGGTGCATAGCGTTGGGCAAACCGGCTGACGAACGGCTGGGCACTGTTGTTGGCATATTGAGCGTAGTCTTTTTGGGAGATGCCATTGACGAACTTGTTCGGATCGTAGCTCGGTGCGCTGGCCAGGGCCAGTAGCTGGCCGGATTTAGGCGCCATCGTCACGACGCTGCCAGCCTTGTTATTCAGGGCCGCAAACGCGGCTTTTTGTTTGGTGCTGTCGATCGAAAGGGTCAGCGACTTGCCGTTTTGGGCTTTGGTTTTGAGCAGCGTGCGGCTGTTGTCACCGTTTTGGATCGTGATTGCCCCACCATCGGTACCGCGCAGGTGCCGGTCATAGGTTTGTTCCAGCCCGGCTTTGCCGAGCACCGAGTCTGCGGTTAACGCGGGGTTTTTCTTGAGATCGTCGGCAGTCGCGGTGCCCACATAGCCGATGAGCTGAGCGGCAGCTTCGCCTAGCGGGTAAGTACGCGAGCCGATAGTTTGGTAGCTGGCTCCGGTCAAAGTCGGTGCCTCGGTGACGGTTTTGACCGGCACGAAGGTGTCTGCGCCTACCCAAGATTGATCAAGCAGGGTCTTGAGGCTTGTCACCGAAACCGACCAGGCTGACGCGATTTTCTGTAGGTTGGTTGTACGGGCGGTGCCTGTCCCCAGCTGGTTAGGAATCAAGCCGGCCTGGGTGACCGTGCCGTTTTTGGCCAGCAAAGCGTGATTGCGGTCGTAGATTTGGCCTCGCACTGCGGCGATCGTCGTTAGCTGGACGGTGTCTTGGCCAAACATTCCCGGAAACAGCATGTCTGGGGCCCAACGCACCCGCCAGTGGTTGCCGACCTTGACGAGGGTGGTGCGGTAGTGTTGGGCCTTGAGCTTGCCGATCTTCGTCGTCATGGTGGCGGTGAAGGTCAGTGTGGCTTGGTTGTGGCTAACGCTACCGACCTTGAGGTGAGAGACCTTGATGTTGCTGGCCCCGACGCGGGAGAAAACGGCCTGGTTGCGGGCAATCAGCGTCTTTTTCGTGTACGACCAGCCGGTGCCTTTGAGATGGGTGGGATCGACTTGATTCGCCAGCTTGGTGTAGTGGTGCTGGGCGAAGGCCTCGGTGTAGGCGGTCGCGGTGGCTTGTAGCGCTTGGCGCTGGCGCCAGTGTGACCAGCCGAAGCCTGCGGCAACGATCGCGACGAGGGCAACGGCGCCGCCGATGAGGGTCAGGGTCGATTTTTTCATGCGGAACTCCTTCTTGTGACGTGACAGCATTATCTCCATTATATGGTTATCCACGATCAGAAACACCTTAAATCAGATAGTTATCAACAAGTGGATAAGTTGACGCGATAGGGCACGCCCGCCTAGAATATGAGTGAAAGCGGGTGGAAAAATGGAACTATTACCGGTTCGAATTTATGCACACGACGCGCCTGCAGGGTTGCGCATCTTGATCGACCGCGTCTGGCCGCGCGGCATCAGCAAGGTCAACGCCGCACTAGATGAGTGGGAAAAAGAGCTTGCGCCAAGCACCGAGCTGCGCAAGTGGTTCGGCCACGATCCGGAGAAGTTTCCGGAGTTTCGGCAGCGCTACGTTGCCGAGCTCGAGGCTAACGCGGCGACAGCGACCTTCGTCGCCAAGCTAAAGGCGAGCGACGCCGAGCGCGTGCTGTTGTTGTATGGGGCCAAAGACACGGCCCACAATAATGCGATCGTCTTGCGGGATTATTTGCTGACGAAGATGTCATCCTAGACTGAAGAGCCTTACGACACAAGGGGCGGTGATAAAAGTCACGGCCCCTTTTGCTTTGCCCGAATATTCCAGTAATGTGACGCTCCCAAACCGCCTTTTGTCACCGCGCTTTGTGGCTCACATTCGTGGCAGCTGCGGTTCGGCGAAGTAGCGGCCGCGGCCGAGGTGGATGCCGAGCTTGCGGATCGTCTGGAAATCGTTGCGGTTGTCGATGCCGGAGACGATCAGGTTCTTGCCTGCCTGCTGGAGGCGCGTCTGCCAGGCTTGGATCTCGTTGGCAAAATCGACGTCGGCAAATTTGGCCGTCAGGGTGTTGAGGTCGATCTCAAGCTCGTCGTAATGAGGTAACCAGTTGGCGACTTGGCGCGCGTGGCGATACGAGACGAACTGATCGGAGACGATGACAACCCGGATGCCGCCACGGTGATATTGTTGCGCCGCACGCTGGAAATCGGCGAGTACGGGGCGGGTGGTCAGGCTGAGTGTCACCGCATCGGCGGCAGCACGCTCGCGATTGAACGCGAGCAATTGGGCGATCGCCTCAGGCGCAATGAACTGCTCAGGGGTGAGGTGAATGACGGCATGGCCGTGGAGGAAGCGATCGTTGACTTTGACGATCTTGATCAGGGTCGCCACGTTGAAGCCGGCCCCGGCATCGGTGACCCACACGCCACTGTGCTGATCAAAGCGTGAGACGGCGAGCACGTTGGCGAAGGTTGCGCCAGTATCTAGGTTGACGATCGGCGCGGTGTAATAGGCAAATAAGCGCGTCAGCGTGTAGGTCTTGGCGGATACCAGGGTTTGGCCATCGATCGTGACGGCATCGCGGCCGCGGCGCTTGGATAGATAAAGGTTGGCATCTGCACGCCGCACCACGTCTAAGGCCGCCTGCTCGTCAGCATGCCCGCGCGTGGCGCCGACAGAGATACTCAAGGTGATGGGATGCGCGTCGATGGTGAACGTGTGAGTGCGCATCGCCGTCCAGAGTCGGCGGGTGAACTGAGGCAGGTCGCTGGCGGCTTGCATGATGATCGAAAACTCTTCGCCGCCGGTGCGATACAGGCTGGCGTCTGTGTCGTGGCAAAGCGCGATCACGATCGCGGTGGTTTCTTTGAGGATGGCATCGCCGGCGGGATGGCCGAATTCATCGTTAATCGATTTGAAAAAGTCGAGGTCGAACATGATGAGATTGAAGTGACCGGTGACCATGGCGGCGGTGAGATCTTGGCGGAACCGGGCGTAGCTGAGCGCATGGGTGAGGTGGTCATGGTCGGCCGCATGTTGAAACCGCTCGGTCTTGGCGTCGCGATGTCGCAAGTTCCGCCACAGCCAATAGCGTTCGCTGATGAGGACCAAAAACGTCAACAAGACGCGCAACGTCGAATCGGTAGGCGCGTTGGTTTGCGGTTGCCAATAGATCGCCCAGAAAAATGTACCGAAGGCCAACATCGCCCACAGGTGTTGGACGATGACCCCGCGGCGAAACCACAGCCAGACGATCCCGGCGATGAAGCCGAATAACACCCAGTGCCAGGTCGTCGGCGCGATCGGCAATACTGCAGAGAGGCTGATGAAGGCGAGCAGTTCACCGGCCCGCGCGAGGTAGCCGTAAAGACCGATCCCCTCATCGAGTAATGCGAGACTCAAGGCGAAAAACGCGATGTTGAGGTAAAAGCGTTGGGTGTCTGGATAGACGATCGTACATAAGCCGCAAAAAATGGCCAGGGCCGCGTTGGAAAGAGGTAAGCCCCATTGTGCCAACCGCCCACCGCGGTGCCAAAGTGCGCGGTAGTACATGTCATAC
>CAKQZO010000152.1 GCA_934293835.1 uncultured Lacticaseibacillus sp.
CCTCAAGCCGATTCAAAAAGGCATCGGGGTCGATCAGCAGTTGCGCTTGACGCAACCCGAAGACGTGCGGCGCGCCGAGCAGCTCTTGCAGCAGCGGCCGTATGTGTTGGAGGCGTGGTTGGACCAGCCGCTCGAGTATTCGGTGCTAGTCGCTAAGGCCGGTTCGCACGTGCAGGTGATGCCGGTGGTCGAAAACCGTTTCGCCCATCATCAGCTCAAGGCCTCGGTGGTGCCGGCATCAGGCGGCATGGCCGTTCAAGCCGAAATCCAGCGCATCGCGCGGGTGCTCGCGACCCGGATCGACTATACCGGGGTGTTCGGCATCGAGCTGTTCATGACCAAGAGTCAGACGCTGTATGTCAAGCGGCTGTTCCCCGGCCCACAGATCAACGGGCACGTCTTGACGGCGACGACTGGCATCTCGCCGTATCAAATGCACTTGCGCGCGCTGTTCGGCTGGCCGCTGCCTGAGGTGCGCCTCGTGGAAGACGGCGCGTTGTTGCCGCTTCGCCAAGGCGACCGGGCGGCAGCGATGACCCAGATTCAGATCAAGCCGGATTGGCGGTTTAGCTTCTACCCAGAAGCCGATGATGAAGCCGATATCGGTGAGATCGCGGTGGTCGGCGACCGGGATGTGATCACCCAGACGATCAATGCCACCGATTATTTTCAGCTTTAACCAATATTTTCAGGCACCATGTTGACCAGTTGTAGTTGAATTCAAGGAGGAACGCTCACATGATCGACCGTTACAGCCGTCCACAGATGGCGACAGTTTGGACCGAAGAGAACCGGTATAAGGCTTGGCTTGAAGTTGAGCTCCTTGCCGCCGAAGCGTGGTCAACGCTCGGCGAAATTCCAGAAGCAGATGTCACTGCATTGCGCCAACACGCGCGTTTTTCCGTCAAGCGGATCCACGAGATCGAAGCCGTGACGCGCCACGACGTTGTGGCCTTCACCCGGACGGTGTCTGAGTCCCTCGGTGCCGAGAAGAAGTGGGTGCATTTTGGCCTCACCTCGACGGATGTTGTCGACACGGCGCAAGGTTACGTGCTCAAGCAGGCCAACGCGCTGTTGCGCCAAGACCTTGAGGCGCTCACTGCGGCTTTGGCCACGCTGGCGAAGCAGTACAAGCACACCGTCATGATGGGCCGCACCCACGGCGTCCACGCCGAGCCGACGACGTTCGGCTTGGTTGTCGCCACCTGGTATTCGGAGATGAAGCGCAACCTGGCGCGGTTCGATGAAGCCGCCGCTGAAGTCGAGGCCGGCAAGATCTCCGGGGCCGTCGGGACGTTCGCCAACACGCCACCGGCCGTCGAAGCCTATGTCTGTGATCATCTCGGCATCCGGGCGCAGGAGATCTCCACGCAAGTCTTGCCGCGTGATCTGCACGCGCGCTACATTCAGACGCTGGGGTTGATCGCGACTTCGGTCGAACGCTTCGCCACCCAGGTGCGCCACATGCAACGCACCGAAGTCCACGAAGTCGAAGAGCATTTTAACGCGGGGCAAAAGGGTTCCAGTGCCATGCCACACAAGCGCAACCCGATCGGCTCTGAGAACGTCTCGGGGCTGGCGCGGATCGTCCGCGGCTACAGCGTGCCGGCGCTTGAAGACGTCAACCTCTGGCACGAGCGCGATATCTCGCATTCTTCTGCCGAGCGGATGATGCTGCCAGACGCGACGGGCTTGTTGGACTACATTTTGCATCGCTTCACGACGATCATCGAAAACCTCGACGTCTTCCCAGACGCCATGATCGCTAACATGAACAAGACCCACGGCTTGATCTTCAGCCAGCGGGTGATGTTGAAGCTGATCGAAACCGGGCTATCTCGTGAAGCCGCGTATGATCTCGTGCAGCCGAAGACGGCCCAGGCGTGGGATGAACACCGCGACTTCCGCCAGCTGCTCGAAGCCGATCCCGAAGTCACCGCGCGCCTAGATCCTGCCGCGCTCGCCGATGCCTTCGATTATCATTATCACCTCAAACACGTCGATGAGATTTTTGATCGTATCGGGTTAGGCGACTAAGTCTTCATAAGACCATCTGCGCATCCTGAAAGGGATGGCCAGATGGTCTTTTTGGTTAATTGGGCTGAGGGCGATAATTCGCCATGATAGGTCTGGTAAGGATTGGTCTCGCTGCGCATGTTATCTCGGGACGCCGAGTGACCAGCAGATACCTGATATGTATAGTCAGGATGAGCCGATTATGTTATTCTTGATGGTAGTGAATGCCTGTTTTGGGGAACAGGATGTGTGCAAAGACGTGGTTTGATCGCTCGGCTTGGCGTGTGATTTGAATTGACCACAATGTTTTTTATTTCGGTATCGATTGGGAGAACGATATGCGACGAATCGGTGTGTTGTTGATGTGTCTTGGGCTGTTGGCAGGGTGTCGACAGGTGAACGTTGCGGTGCCTAAAGCGGCCCCGCAACATTTTAGTGTGCCTGCGGGTAAGCCGACGGCGCAGGCCGAGCACCTGAACACTTTCATGAAGGCGGATTTTGTCGAGGCTTCCGGGGTGGTCACGAGCCTGGGCGGGGCGCGCGTGAGTGCCGATCAGGCGAGTGGGCGTGATTATCTGGCCGAGTCGCTGGGGTTGTGGTTGTTGCATCTGGTGATGACCAGGCAGTATCAGGCGTTCCGGACGTTTTATGCGGCTGGCAAGGCCAAACTCTATAATGGCCAGAATTTCAGCTACCGGCTGACGCGGCCGCAGAACAAGCGCAGTAATGTCAATGCCAGTGTCGATGACCTGCGCATCATGCGTGCGCTTTTGGCATACGATGAGGCCACCCATTCCAACCACTACCGCAAGCAAGCGGCGACGCTGTATGCGCGCTGGGCCCAAGGTTGCCTGCCCAACGGCCAGCTGCGCGATTTCTATGATGTCAAAGCCCACAAGGCGACGACCCAGGCCAGCCTGGCGTATTTTGACCTGCAGACGCTGCGGTACTTCAGCACAAAAAAGCAGCAGTATCGGCAGTTGGTCGCGGTGCTGCAGCACGGGTACCTCGGGGATGCCTTGCCGCTATATGCGTCCAGCTATGACTGGGGCGACGGAGCCTATTCGAGCAAAACGCTGAACACGTCAGAGGCATTGGAGACGCTGCTGCAGCTGGCCCGGGTCGGGCGGCTGAAGGCGACCACTAAGGCCTGGTTGGTGCAGCGCCTGCAGACCAAGCAACTCCCCAACGCGATGACCATCACCGGCGGTATCGCCGATGTCGGTCAGTCGGTGGCGAACTGGGCGTTGTTGGCGCAGATTTTTGCGACGCAACACGACCGTCAGCATTACGAGCAGACGATGGCCTTGATCTGGCAGCAACAGGTCACCCAAGGCGCGCTCGCCGGCGGGTTTGGCGTGCGCAAGACAGGAGCGGCGTATTCATACAACAACCTGAACGTGCTCTTGGCCGCCGACGTGAGGGGGCAAGCCTATGCAGATTAAGGCAGTTTTGATGCGCGGGTGGCTGTGGTGGCAGCGCCATGTGTCGCCTGGGATGTTGGCCGTGGCCTTGACGATCATTCTGGTCGCCCCGATGCTGTTCATCGCGCCGATCCATGGCTATGCGGATAATGGGGATTTCTGGCGGGCGATCTATCCCAACGGCATCTATCCCTTTGCGGCGATCCACCGCAGTGACTATTTCAACTATGTCGCGCCACACTACCATCTAATGCAGTATTTCAACGAGCATCACACCGAGGTTTATAGCTCGCAGACGCTTTTCATCCAGCTGGCTTTGGCCTTGAACCGGCTGTTTTATAGCCACACCGTCTTTGACATCCGCTTCATGGGGGCGGTATATTTTGCCTTGTTTTTGGGCACGATCTATCTGCTGACGGCGGCCTTAACCACGCCGCTGCGGCGGGTGCGTAGCTATTTGATCGCGATCATGGTGGTGGTCGTGTTCGCCGATTCTGGGTTCACGCTGTATTTCAATTCGTTCTTCGCCGAGCCTGGCAGCTATATCGCGCTTTTGACGGCGGTCGCGGCGTGGCTGTTGCTCGCCCGCCAGCCCAAGCACCACCGGCTCTTGCTCGGTTTATATCTGCTCAGCGTCGTCGTATTCGTGACCAACAAGCAACAAAACGCGCCGATCGCCTTGTCGTTCATGGTGGTGACGCTGGGGCTGTTGGCCTATCCGCAGGTGCGGCGCACCTGGCCGTATTTGGTGGCCGGGCTCGCCGTCGTTGCGGCCAGCGGGGTCGTGACCTTCGCGCTGATCTCCAAGGATTTCAACGACATCAATGTCTATCAGTCGTTCACCAACGGGGTCTTAGAGGAGAATTCACAACCGACTGCTGCGATCACGCGCGCCGGGCT
>CAKQZO010000153.1 GCA_934293835.1 uncultured Lacticaseibacillus sp.
GCCTTGAACCACTTCAAGTCCGTCCTCAACGCCACGCTTGCATGACACCGGGCATCTTTGCTTTGATATTTGAATCGTGATTCGCTAACATAAGTAGGACTACGCTTCTTACGATCAGAAAGTTGGGCCTTATGTCTAAAATCGCCATTGTTACCGATAGTACTGCTTACCTCACTCCAGAGCAAATCGCCGGCTTACCCATTCGCATCGTCACCACCCCTCTGATCGTCGGTGGCGAAACCTTCGACGAAGGCGTGGATATCACGCCAGCCGAATTCTACGCCAAGATGCGCGCGGCAAGCGACTTTCCTCATACCTCGCAGCCGCGGTTGGCCGACGTGCTCGCCATTCATCGCCAGCTTCGCGAAGACGGTTATGATACGGTCATCAACATTTACCTCTCCAAGACGATCTCTGGCATCAACAGCACCGTCACCGCGGCAGCGCCTGATATCGAAGGCCAACACGTCGTGGTCTATGATTCCCAGATCACCGTCATCTTGATGGGCCAGATGGTGCTGACCGCCGGAAAAATGGCCGCGGCAGGCGCTGACCTCGAGACGATCATCGCCCGCCTCGATCAATTGCGCGCCTCTGTCGACGAATACTTCATCGTCAATGACCTCATGCACCTCGTCCGCGGCGGGCGGCTGAGCAACGCGGCCGGCATGTTGGGCAGCATGTTGTACATCAAGCCCTTGTTAACATTCGACGACACGCACAAGATCGTCGTCTTCGAGAAGATCCGGACCTTGTCCCGCGCGTACGCTCGTGTGGAAGACCTTTTCCAAGCCGCCGTCGCGCAAGCTGACTATCCCCTGAAGGCTTGGGTGATCGATGCCGGCAACGCCCAGGCCGCCGATCAATGGCAGCACAAGCTCCAAGCCCAGTTCCCGCAGACCACGATTGAGCGCTCCTTCTTCGGCCCTGCGATCACAACGCACATCGGTGAGAATGCCATCGCCCTCGCCTGGATCCGCGATCCCGACCGAGACGGTGGCGCAATCTAATAAACAACCCTTCACGCGAACGTGAAGGGTTGTTTTAGTGTTATTTAGCCGCTGCGACCGCCGCCATGGCGACCTTGTTCACCCAGTTGATCGGCTGATCGAAGTTCGGCTGGAAGAAAGTGTCGAGCATCGCCAGCTGATCGATCGTCATGTGCGTCTGAATCGCCATCGAGATCATGTTCGCCGACATGGAGACATCGTGCTTGGAATAAAAGGCCCCGCCTTTGATCTCGCGTGTCTGCGGGTCCCACACCAGGGTCGCAAGCACAGAGGTCGTCGACAGCATGAACGCCGGGCGATAATCTTCCTCAATCGACACGCTGCTGAGCTTCAAGCCACGCGCCGAACCGCCAGCAACGGTCAACCCGCTGGCCGCGATCGTGTGGCCAAACAGCTCAACGGCACTCGTCGCCTGCGTGCCGAGATAGGCCTCTTGCGGCGTGTCGATGTTGCGGCCGACCAAGATCCCTTGCCGCACTGCGTTGGTGGCCAGTGGAATGTAGTCTGCTTTATCCGTCGGGTTATAGTGCACCGCTGCCGCATCCCCGGCCACATAAATCTCCGGCCGGGAGCTGCGCATGTACTCGTCGGTCACCACCGCGCCGTTGGCCAGCATCTCGACCTTGCCGCGTAACAAGTCGGTGTGTGGCCGAAAGCCGATCGCCAACACGGCGATGTCGGCGGTGTGGGTCGCCACATCGGTCGTCACGGTAATCTGGCGGTCGCCGGAGAAACCCGTCACCTTTTCGCCCAGCGCCAGCGTCGTGTTCTGGGCACGGTACTCGGCTTCGACCCGCTTGGTGATGGCTTCGTCGAAGTTCTTCGCCAACACGCGGTCGAACGCATCGATCAAGGTCACCTGCTTGCCGGTGACGGCAAACTGTTCGGCGATCTCGGCCCCGATGTACCCCGCACCGATCACGACGGCGGAGTCGATATCGCCCACCGTCTCGCGCAGCCGCTTGGCATCCGCATAATTCTTGCAGAAATAGATGCACTGATTGTCGATGCCAGGGATCGGTGGTACCACCGGCGCAGACCCTGGTGTGAACACTAATTTGTCATAGGTTTCTTCAAAATGCTCACCGGTGACCAAGTTTTCCACCTGGAGGCGGCGTGCGTCAACGTCAACCGCGGTCACCGAGTGTTGCATCTTCATCGTCGCGCCGAGCTGCTGCAAGGCTTCAGGTGAAGAGTAAAACATTTTGTTCGGGTCGGAGACATGGTCCCCTACCCACAGCGCGATACCGCAGGATAAGAACGACAAGTTGTCGTTGCGCTCAAAAACCACCACGTCATAATCAGGATGTTCGGACAGGATCTGTTGGGTGGCAAAAGTACCAGCATGGGTCGCACCAATCACAGCAATCTTCATCGGATAACTTCCTTTCTCAACATGAGCATCTTCTACGCACTGATTGTACCACCTTTGATTGTGCACTGTCTAACAAAATCGTAACTTATTGTAACAATTAAAAAAACGCACTTCCGAAGAGCATCGGAAACGCGTTTTGAATCACCTATTTGATTTCCTTGGCCGTCGTCTCTGGCCCGAAGAAGCCCACGACCGCCGCGGCAATGATCGCCATCACGGCGATGCCATAAAAGATCACGCTCGGCGACACGCGGGTGATCGCAAAGGCCACCGCGGTCGGCATCAACACATTCAACAGCTTGGCCACCGCGTTGGCGATACCCGCCCCACGGAAGCGATACTGGGTCTCAAACAACTCGTTAGTATACACCGAGATGACCGAGGCCATCAGGATATAAAACGTCGTCGTCAGCAACAACCCGTTGATGATCGTCCCCACCGTCGTTGTCTCATACGCATACGCGATGCCTAAGATCGCCGTTGCACAAAAGGTCGAGACGATCAGCTTCTTGCGGCCGGTACGTTCGACCAGCACCGTTCCGATCGTCGCGCCGATCGGTGCCCCAAGCATCATCACCGCCGAAAAGCCGATCGATGAAAAGACGCTGATGCCTCTGCGCGCCAACAAGGTTGGGACCCAAGACGTGAAGGTGTATTGGCAAAGCAAGGCGGCCCCAACCGCAACACTGGCAACGAACACGCCGCGGCCGAAGCTGACTTTGACGCGGCGCTCGTCTTCGTTCTTGGCGGTAACGGGATATTGGCCGTTGACGTTGAGTTGATCGACGATCGCTTGGGCCTCATCGGCACGCCCACGGGCGATCAACCAGCGCGGCGACTCTGGGAAGTTATGGCGCGCGACCCACAGGAGCAGCGCCGCGATACCCATCACGATGAACATCGACCGCCAGCCAACATTGGGGACCATGAACGTCGCAAGCAACAACGTGATCGGTGCCCCGGCGTTGGCAACGATGGCAATCATCCCCGACCAGAACCCGCGCCGATTGACTGGGGCGAACTCGTTGACGATCGCATAACCGGTGACGATCTCGGCACCTAGCCCGACTGCGGCGAAGAACCGACAGCCGATCATCCAAGCGATGCTGGGCATGAACGCCGAGATGAAGGTGAAGGCCCCGAACAACAGCAGGTTGAACTGATAAGACCGGCGCCGGCCATAGAAATCACCGATGTAGCCGGCCAGCAAAGAACCGACGAACAGCCCTAAGAAACCTGCGGAAAGAAACATCGAGCCTTGCGCGACCGTCGCAAACTGTGCGTCGATCATCGCCGTGTTGATCGCACTGGCCATGTAGACATCAGCGGCATCGAGGAAAATGCCGATTCCGGCCAAGGTGAAGACCTTATAAAATAGCGGTGATTCCTTGGCATAATTCAGTTGCTGTTCAATCGAGGTATCTGAAACTTCCATAATATGACTCCTTTTAGCGAATCTCTTTGCGGGCGGTTTCTGGCCCGAAGAAGGCCACCACCGCTGCGGCAATAATCGCTAAGACCGCAATTGCATAGTAAATATAATTCGCGGACACATGCATGATCGCAAAAGCCACTGCGGTTGGCATCAAGGCGTTGAGCGCCTTAGAAATCCCATGGGCGATGCCCGCGCCACGAAACCGGTGAGCCGTGTCAAACAGCTCGTTGTTGTACACACTGACGGCCACGGCCATCAAGATGTAAAACGTGACCGTAATTAAAAAGCCGTTGATCAAAATACCCGTGGTACTGCTTTGATGTGCGTAGGTAATCCCTAGAATCGCGCTGGCGATGAAGCTGCCGACGATCATCTTTTTGCGGCCGACATGATCGACGGTCATGGTACCGATGAAGCCGCCGACTGGCGCGCCTAACATCATGATGGCAGAAAAGCCGATCGAGCTGACCACCG
>CAKQZO010000154.1 GCA_934293835.1 uncultured Lacticaseibacillus sp.
CCGCATCTTTTTGGGCCAGCTCGATGTCCTTTTCCTTCTGGACCTGCTTGGCTTTCATCTGCTCGGCGATCGCCTCTTGGTCGGCACGCGCCTTGGCGATTTCTTGTTCCTTGGTGTAATCAGCGATCTGGACCTGCTGTTCACGCTTAGAATTGGCGACCTGAGTCTGGCGCTTGATTTCTTCTTCTTGCGCGAGTTGGTCGGCTTCGGCCTGCTTGATTCGGCGTTCCTTTTCGGCTTCGGCCTCTGCAATCGCGGCATTCTTCTTGACCTCAGCAATCTGCTTCTTCCCTAAGGAGTCGAGATAGCCGTTCGAGTCAGCGATGTCTTTGATCGTGAACGAGACGATCTGCAGCCCCATCTTGGCAAGGTCAGACGAGGCTACTTGTTGCACCTGTTCGGCGAAGGCGTCCCGATTCTGGTAGGTGTCCTCCACCGTCAGCGTCCCAAGAATCGCGCGCAGGTGGCCTTCTAGGATCTCGGTAGCTTCGTGATTGATCTGTTCGTCTTTTTTGCCTAAGAATTGCTCGGCGGCGGTGGCGATTTCTTCTAGTGACGACCCGATCTTCAAGATCACGGTGCCGTTGACTTTGATCGGCACACCGGCCTTCGTGTAGACCTCAGGTGTCGCGACGTCGATCGTGCGAGTGTTCAAACTCAGCGAGTCCCAGCGTTGCACGATCGGCAGAATGAACGCGCCGCCATTCGTGATGAGCTTGACCTTGTTGCCGTTCGTATCCGAATATGTGTGTTTGCCGCCGATCATCGCCCCAGAGATGATCAAGACTTCGTTAGGCAGTGCCGTCTTGCGGTGGGTGATCAAAAAGATGATAAACAAGATGATCACCACGGCGATCACGCCGATGATAATTAAGCCATTCATTTGGTGTCCTCCTCATAGATGTGGTGCAGACCATACAATATGTAGTCGTAACGTCTGTGTCAGTCACTGGTCTTGGCTGGCAGCTTGACCGGTTGGACATAGGCGATGCCCTGGGACATCTTAATGACAACGATGCTCGTGCCTTGAGCAATCGACGCCCCTTGATCATAGCTTCGTGCCGGATACGTCTGCCGGGCACGGCCATTGCCAACAACCATCACCTCGCCGATGCCATCGGCCTTGATCGCCAACGTCACCGTGCCGAGCAGATAATTCTGTTCTGATTCAGCGGTGCTGTTCTCACGGCGAGCAAACAAGCGGTTCAACAGCGCCAGCACTGGTACGCCGACTAAAGTAACGATGGCATACAACAGCGCGACAATAACGATGAAGCCGACGACCAACACCCACAGCGCGGGGTGACCTTGTGCGACAGCCATAAGCGGACCTCCTTTGATCGCTACGTTGAGTTGATTTTACCATGGATCAGTCGCCAACGATAGCGCTTTAGTGGCCACGTGGCGCCGCCAATCATTTTATCGTGATAAATTCTGATTAAAATGAGTCCGAATCTACGCTAGCAATTGCCGTGATTGGCGAATGACGGTACAATATGGTTGACTGTGCGCCGTATTACGCCAGATTCAAAGTGATCACGCAAGGAATGATGATGATGTTCAAACTCAAGAAAATGCGCCGCACGCCGCTGGTGGTGCTTTGCGCCGTGCTGATCGGTATCAGCGCCGCAACCACCGTCGTGATGGCCAATAACTCAACACTGACGGTGACGGCCAGCGTCGTCAACGTGCGCCTCGGCCCCGGATTAGCCTATAAGACGATGGGTCAGGTTCAAAAAGGCGGAAGCCTAACCATTCTCAAGAAGCAAAATTCTTGGTATCAAGTGCGTCTAGCCGGTAATCGGATTGGCTGGGTCGCCAGCTGGCTCGTCCATGAAGACGCAGCCACAACCAACGCGGCCAAGGTGGCCAGGGTCAAGACGAATGTGAATGTTCGCCAATACGCGTCGGATGACGCTAAGCAGCTCGGTACGCTGTCAGCAGGGTCGACCATCAACGTCTTATATCAGACGGGTGGCTGGAGCCAGATCGTCTACAATAACACGGCCGCATGGGTCTCGTCACGGCTTGTGGCGTTGACGGGCGGCACCACTAGCGTCGCTGCCACGCAGACCTCGATTGCAACCGCCAAGCAGACCACACCCACACTGACGGCCACCACCACGCTGGCAGCCAACGTTCGCCAAACCGCCGGACTCAACGCCGCGGTTGTCCAGCGGATTGCCAAAGGCGCGAAGGTCACGGTGCTGAGTCAAAGCGGCGATTGGTATCATGTGCGCACGGCCGAGAATAAGACCGGCTACATCGCCAGCTGGATCTTGTCCATGCCAGGGGCCACATCAAGCAAGGCCGCCACGAAGCTTTCCGAAGCGACGATCGTTCTGGATCCTGGCCATGGTGGTACCGACTCAGGTGCCGAATCCACCAGCGGTAAATACGAGAAGACTTATACCCTGGCAACCGCTAAGGCGGTCGGGGCCAAGCTCGAGGCCGCCGGAGCCAACGTCATCTACACGCGGCACACAGACACTTTCGTCGATCTAGCACCAAGACCGGTCGTCGCCAAGAAGGTCCACGCCGATGCGTTCATCTCCTTCCATTTTGACTCCACCCCGAACGCCAACTCGGCCAGCGGCTTCACCAGCTATTACTACAATGCCACCAAGGACAAACCGTTGGCGACCTACCTCAACAAGGCTTTGGGCACCAACTTGACGCTAACCAATCGCGGCACCGCGTATGGCAACTTCGAGGTCTTGCGTGACAACGATCAGCCTGCCGTCTTGCTGGAAATGGGGTATATCAACTCCGATAAGGACTTCAAGTTCATCAGCTCCCCTGCCTACCAACAGCAAGTGGCCGCAGACGTGGTCGCCGGGCTGAACAACTACTTCGCGACGGGACACCACCAATAAGGCGTTGGGCGATAACAAGTGAATCCAAACACATGCCGAAGGATTTTACACCCGGTCTATCAATGAGTTAGATTCCTTCTTGAACTTCGAGTATCGGCAAAACCGCGTGTATGCCGATTCCGATATGGCCGGCGATGGTGCCTACACAACGTACCGCATGCAGTTCCTGAAGCCTTAACGCCACAATGACAAAACCGCCTTCAGACTATGATTCGCTAAGAATCGTAACCTGAAGGCGGTTTGCTTATACGCGCTTCCCCTATCGGAGTCAGACGGTCAACTCGATGAGGTTCCCTTCGCGATCGTAAACGGTCGCTTCGTAGTAGCCATCTCCTGTGTGCCGCGGTGCGGTCGTTGAATAACCATCATGCGTCAAGCGGGTCGTCAAGGCATCGACCGCGGCTTCACTCCCGAGACTAAACGCGATGTGGGCAAAGCCCAGGGTTTCTTGGCCACTGGCTAGATCTGGGCGATGCATCAGCTCCAAGCGAACATCGCTTTCGGGGAAGCTGAGAAAATATGAACTGAATGCTTTTTTGGTGTTCTCATATTTCTTCCCGGCCTGCGCGGCGAAATAGGTTGCATAGAATGCCTTGCTCGCTTCGAGATCTTCGACCCAGACGCCAATATGTGTGATCATTGCCGTTCCTAATCCTCCATTGTCAGCTAGCGTTCAATTTACCGCTCCACTGCCAGGATAACTAACTTCCTCAACGAAGACAACCAAAACACGGCCTCGCCCTCCTTGTCTGGGATATCGAGACCGCATGCCATCATCAGCTCTAATCGGCCGAGGCCAAAAGCGTCCATGCCCGGTGCCAAAGCGCTGCGAGCTCTTGGCGTTCAGGTTCGGCGTGTTTGCCCAATACCGTATCAACCGCCGCTAACACCGCCTCCAAAGTCGCTGGTGAATGTGTCAGCAAGGCATCGGCGAGGCGTTGGTAGAGCTTGAATCGCGGCCGTATGTCTACGCCTTGATGTGTCTTGATCCAAGTCAACACTTGCTTCACCGCGCTTGGATCTGCATCATTGATCGCACTGGCCAAGAGGCCCAGATAAAGCACCTCCAGATTCTCCCGCACGACGTTCGGCAAGCGGACGTGCTTGAAATCGAGGTATTGTTCAAATACGTGCTGACTCTGGGCAAAGGCGAGGTAAGGCAAGACTGGCAAAATCAGCGCATACTCGAATGTGGTCCAGGTGGCGTACGCACTCAGCTTGCGGTAAAGGCGTATGGCATGCATCGCCGCGACCGGTGTGCTAGCGGCCACCTCAGCCTGCATTACCGCCAGCCACTCCACCAATTGGCCATACCCGACATTGTGTGCGGCCTTGGCTTCAAGCTGGGTCTGCCATTCGGCTAGCGTGTGCTTCGAAGGCGTGCCAGTTTTGATGGCGGTGATGTCTTGTTGGAT
>CAKQZO010000155.1 GCA_934293835.1 uncultured Lacticaseibacillus sp.
GGATACACGCGCTGATCTTCCGCGGCGATCTTATTAGCGTGGGCTAACGCGACGATTGCCTCAGCCACTTTATCTGGCGTAATCTCGGTGTTCCGGGCACCTTCAAGCATCCCGATCGTCCCGTCGAGCAACACCGGCAGTTCAACGTAGGTGTCGCCTTCTCCTTCTGTCTGGCTGAGCAAGGTTTCCATCGCTGCCCCTTGCAGGCGAATCGGCGCATCTGGCGCGATCGCCATCTTGGCGGCGATAGCATCCGCGCGCTTGAACCCGATGCCGTCAACATCGGCGATCAGCCGGTAGGGATTCTCTTCGATCACCTTCAAAGCATCTGTGTCGTAAAGCTGATAGATCTTCGCGGCCATGTTCGCCGTAAAGCCATAATCATTCAGGCCGATGATCACCTGTTCCATCCCCAGGTTGGCCTGCAGGTTCTCAACCAGCGTCTGCTGGCGCTCGGCCTTGAGGTGCAATGGCACCAACACCGCCGGGTCTTTGAGAATCTTATCGATTGCGTTCAGCCCTAAGGCGTCGACGATGCGCTCGGCGGTTTTGGCACCGATGCCTGGAAACTTATCCGAACTCAAATAGCCGATCAACCCTTGCTTGGAGCTGGGCTTTTCGACCTGATAGTTATCTGCGGCAAACTGCTCACCATACTTCGGATGATTGACAACCTTGCCGGCGAATTGGTAGACCTCGTCTTCTTTAACGTCACCAAAAGACCCGGTCACAACGATCTCGGGTTCCGTCCATTTGATCGTCGTCGCCGTGATCGTCACCAATAGGATCTTGAAAAAACTGGTCGGGCTCTCAAAAAAAATGCTTTTGACGCGACCGGTGACGGTTTGTGCCTCGTCAGTCATCTTGTTTCTCCGTGTGGATGAGGTACCCGGCAATGTCGCGCACCTGGTTGGCCTTGGTGTCATAGCCGGCCGGGTCTAGCCGCTTGGCTTCATCCAGATAGTGGCTGCCGTCTTCGCCAGCACCGGACAAGGCCATGCCATAGGTGAAGATGGCCTGAGGATTCTTCGTCCGCAGTTGTGGCTCAAGCATCTTCGCCGCCTCCTTGAACGCCCCCATGCCTAACAGTAATTCTGCGGTCAACAGCGCGGCATCGAGCCGATGAGGCGCAGCCTCATGCGCAGTCAGCGCGAAGGCCAAGGCCTTCTGCGGTTGTTCGGCGCGTTGGTAGCACAACGCGATCATGTAAGTCGCGTCTTGGCCGAGCTGGTCGGATTGCTGCGTCAGCTGTTGGAAGTACTGAATCGCCAGCGGCCAATTCTCTTGGCGAAACTGCAACAGGCCGAAGCTATACACCAGCTCATGATCGTCTGGAAACAAGCCGATCGCCTGCATCAACAGCTGAGTCGCCTCGTCGTAAGCCTGAATGGCGATCAACATCGTCGCCAGTGTTGCGTAACGCTTCGAATCTTTCGGGTTCTCGTCGATTGCGGCGATCGCCGCATGAATCGCCGCATCATGGTCGCCTTGGTTGAACTGCGTGATCATGTTTTGCTTTGCCATCGTAACCTCCCTGAGTCTCGTCAAATTGTATCGGTCGGATCGAGCTTCTTCGTCATGAACTCGGTATCGTTCCACTTCACCAGCGTGAATGGCAGGTGCGACCCGTGCGCCTCCAAGATGGTCACACTACTGTTCGTCAGGCCCCCGTCTTTGCGCATGTCTGCGATCGGTGTGCCCAGAAGACTCTGGATCAGCGCCACTAGCGCCGCGCCGTGGCTGACGAATAACAGGTTGGCCTGGCCGCTTGTGTCTTGGCGCACCGCGTCTAAGACGACCGGCTGCATCCGCGCGATCAGCTCGGGAAAGCTTTCGCCTGCGATCGCGGTAGGATCATACTCGCCAGGTGCCACCCGAAAAGCGTGCAGCTCTTGCGGATACTTTTGGGCAACGTCACTGAACTTCATCCCTTCCATCTTCCCGAGGTTGAACTCGCGCATGCCAACCGTCGTGGTCGTGGGGATATTCTGGCCGAGGTCGGCCAACAGCGTCTTGGCCGTGTTCTGGGCCCGCGGCAAGGGACTGACGAAACAGTGGGCAAACTGAATGCCGTGCAAGTACGCGGCCAACTGATGGATCTGTTCATAACTCTCCGGCAATAACGGCGAGTCGCCATTCGCGCCTTGATAGCGTCCCTCTAGATTCCATTGTGTCTTGCCATGCCGAACAAAAAATAATCGCGTCAACGTGTGATCCCCCTTGAATGTTACTTCCTATTATCGCGATTTTGCGGCGCCAATTCAACCGGCCGTCGCGATTATGCTGGCAACAATTACTGAGAGCCTTTATACTCACGGCATGGCATTGACCGTCCCCCAAATCAACCCAATATTTTACTAATATTGACAAATTTAAGAGATTCTTTCCGTTAAACTGAGGTTAATCGTTAAAAGGGGTAATCGTCATGATTCAAGTCTATCAGCGCCACCATGTGCACATCGGCAACACCGCCCAGCTTTGCTTCAATGAATTTCCCGAACTCCAGACCCTCGGCAAGTGGGTCGAAACCGAAGGCGCGCAATGGTCGTGCCTGTCACTCGCAGACGAAGCGCACTTTCAAGCTCTTTTTGCCCAGATCATCGCTAATTCGCCCAACCATTGAACACAAATACGGCCACCTGTCCTCACAAGACGGGTGGCCGTATTTGGATTCATTCTTCGGCCACCAACCGCAGCGGCGCCCGACTCCCATAGATGATCACGACCGCAGCGGCGAGATAGATCATCACCCACACCAAGGACCCGGCCAAAAGCAGTGCCGGTGCGCCCACCGGTGTGCCACTGGTGCCGTGAATCGCCACCGCGATAAAATCTAGGCTAAAATGGAAACTCATCGGCGCCAACAGGCTTCCAGCGCGCAGATACATCGCCGCGAGCATCATCCCCATCGCCGCGGCCTGGAGAATCTGCATGAGGGTGATGAAGCCGCCTTGATGCGTCAGGTTGATCAAGTGCAAGCACCCAAACAATAGCCCAGACACTACGATACTCGGCCACATTCGCCAATGTCGGCGCAATTGAGCGAAGACGATGCCGCGAAACAGCACCTCTTCCGTCGCGGCGGCCACGACGCCGATCACGACCCCATTCAGCACCCGCGACCCACCATGCAAATGCCAGGTCACCGCGGCAATCACTACCCAAAACCCAACGAGTGCAAGTGTTGTGCCCCACCGCAACCGCGGCAAATGCAGAGGTTGATGAATCAGCCAATAGTTGATGCCTAAGATCAAGAGCAATTCCAGCCCTTTATATATCAGCAGGTGCGGCGCATACGGCAAGTGTAACAGGCGCGTGCCATAGCCGATCGTATACTCACCGATCAGAATCATCGCGGCGAGCAAAATGATGAGGCGCAGGCCCCAGTTCAGTTTGTGCATGTTTTCCTCCGTTAGCGCTCCAGACAATCGTTCACTTCTTGGCCTTATTATGCCAAACATCGATTCGACAAGCAAAACTTGCCGGCAATCAAAACAAGCGTCCCCCTTCAGGCGGACGCTTGTTAAGCCATTAAACGTATTGCAAAACCTTGGCGTCGTTGTACGCCACATCGATGGTGCCACCGCCGTAGCACTCGTCACCGTTGTAGAGTACCACCGCCTGACCCGGGGTGATGGCGCGCACCGGCTCGTCGAAGACGACCTTGGCCTTGCCACCGGGTTGCATGGTGACCGTCACGCCAACATCGGCTTGGCGGTAGCGGAACTTGGCGGTGCAATGGAACGTCGCCGCCGGTGCGGCACCGGTGAAGAAGTTCATCTCGCTGGCATCGAGACTGGTGGCCATCAGGTGCGGGTTGTTGAAGCCTTGTCCCACATACAAGACGTTCTTGCTCAGGTCCTTGCCGACAACAAACCACGGCTCGGAGTTCTCGGAGTTGCCGCCGATGCCCAGGCCAGAACGCTGACCGATCGTGTAGTACATCAACCCGTCGTGGTTCCCCATGTCCACGCCGTCGACCGTCATCATCTTCCCTGGCTGGGCAGGCAGATAGGTGGACAAGAACTGCTTGAAGTTCCGCTCACCGATGAAGCAGATCCCCGTCGAATCCTTCTTCTTGGCGGTGGCGAGGCCATACTCTGCGGCAATCGCGCGCACTTCTGGCTTCTGCAGATGGCCGATCGGGAACATCGCCTTTTGCAGCTGCGCCTGAGACAGCTGGCTGAGGAAGTAGGTCTGATCCTTGTTGCCATCGGCGCCGCGCAGCATGTGCACGATGCCGTTCTCGTCGGTCGTGGTTTGGGCGTAGTGTCCC
>CAKQZO010000156.1 GCA_934293835.1 uncultured Lacticaseibacillus sp.
GTTCTACTTCATCTTCGGGGCCTTCACCTCACTACACTACAACCAGATCGTCGCATTCATCAAGCACCATGCCAAAGCAATCGGCGGGTTAACGCTGGCCTTGGGTCTCGGCACCGTCGGTTACTACTTCTGGAACCGTACTAGCTTGGGGCTCACCCACACGAGCGCAGTCTCCCCTCATCAGCCTTACATGCTGGTTTATGACACGATGATGATCATCTTCGTCTTTGGCATCGGCAAGCTCTATGCCCGTTTTCGCCAACGTGGCCTTGCGCCTTGGTTCGATCGCTTCGTGACCAATGGTGCCAAAGTCTCTTTCGGCATCTATCTCGACCAAACGATTGGCCTGACTGCCTTACGCTGGCTGCTGAGTTTCACGAAACTCCCAGATTGGGGCTATTTGCTCATGATTCCCGTCGGCTATATTTTCGTCTTAGGCATGAGCTTTGGCATCGCCTGGTTCTGCTATCGGGTCGCACCGTTCGGGATCTTGATCGGTCGACCGCAAATTCATCTCTTCGCCAAGAAAGGAGTACCTCTCCATGACCGCACTTACCACACTACTATCCAATCAACTAAAGAATAACCCTGATCGTGAGCTCATCGCCGACGTTGCCTGTGCGCGCTGGTTCACCGGTGCTGACCTTCAACACGATGTTGACACCCTCCAGGCATTGTTCACTGACATGAACCTCGGTCGCCACGATACCATCCTGGTTTGCCTACCGAACTCGGCGGTTTTTCCGGTCATCAATCAGGCCGCCTGGAACCTCGGCATCATCGTTCACCCCGTCAGTCCGACAACCCCGGTTGCTGGACTGCAGGCCGCCTGGCAGGCGACTCACTATCCGTTGATGCTCACAACTGCCGACTTGGCGCAAGCATGGTCAACACCGCGCTTTAATCAATCACAGCTGCCCCTGAACACCGCAACACTACACGTGGTCACAGACACTACGCAACTTTGCCATCGTGAGGTCATCGACCGCACCCCGGTGCAAGAAGACGATCTCGGCTTAATTCTCAACACTTCGGGCACCACGGGCAAGCCCAAACGCGTCGGCCTATCGCATCGCCTCTTACTCAACGCCGCGCGCCACGATGCCGAATCCAATCTGATGACCGAAGCGGATACCGCGATGATCAACATGCCGATGTTTCATATCAACGCCCAGGTGATGTCGACCTTATCCTCACGCGTCGCCAACGCCCGGATCGTCGTTACCCCGAAATTCTCGGCATCGCATTTCTGGCAACAAGTTGCCGACTACCATGTCACTTGGGTATCCGTTGTCCCGACGATCATCAGCTTCTTGTTACTGAACGAAAAAGCCAATGCAAGCTATGGCCGACTACAGGCAAAGATTCATCTCCGATTCGTGCGCTCCAGCTCCTTTGCTCTGCCAGAAGAACGCCTGCGCACCTTCCAAGAACGTTTCCACACGTTGGTCATCGAAGGCTACGGCATGACCGAAGCGTCTAGCCAATGTACGACCAATCCCCACGATGCCCCTAAGATCGGCTCTGCCGGGCTGCCTTTTGGCACCGACGTCAAGCTTTTGATTGGCGATCACTTCACGGCCGCGCCTGGTGCTTTGGGAGAAATCGCGATTCGCGGTGACCATGTGATCACCCACTATCTCGACGACGAGAAACCCGAATCATTCAAAGACGGCTGGTTTCTGACGGGCGATCTCGGTTATTTCGACGAAGACGGTTACCTATTCGTCAAAGGCCGCAAAAAAGAAATCATCTCTCGTGGTGGTGAAAAAGTCGCCCCGGCCCATGTCGAGTCGGTTCTGTCTGAATTACCATTCGTCGAACAGCTCGCCGTCATCGGCATGCCAGACGCCTTGTATGGTGAAGAAGTCACCGCCGTTCTGGTGTCAACCACCCCAGGCCGAGATGAAGCTACCCAGCGCGCCGCGCTACTCGAATACGGCCGCAGCCACCTCGCTAAGTTCGAAGCGCCGACCCGCGTTGCCTTCATTAAAGCCTTCCCGCTCAACACCACGGGCAAGATCTTACGACCACAGTTGCGGGAACAATTACTCACAGTAGGAGCGTACTAGTTACCATGAAGAAAAAAGGCTTACTCACCACCATCTTAATCGTCATCATCGCCGCCGTTGCTTGGTTCGGCTACTCTGCCAGCCACGAATCTAGTAGCACCAAGAAGCTGACAACGGTCACCATCGGCTATCAAAAAGCCGACCCCGTCGACATCTCCCGCGCCCGCGGCGAGCTCGCCAAGAAGATGAAAGCAAAAGGCTATAAGGTCGTCTTCAAAGAATTCCAAGACGGCACCGCGCTAGCCACAGCTCTGAAGTCTGGGGACATCGACTACGCCCGCCTCGGCGACGTGCCACCGGTCACCTCCCAAGACAACGGTATGGGCTTCGTCTATATCGCTGCTGGCTCTGATAAGGTCAAAGGCTCCGGGATCGAGGTCAAGAAGAATTCTGGGATCACCTCTGTCGCCGATCTTAAAGGCAAAACCATCGCCTATACCAAAGGCACTTCGGCGCAGTTCATGATCATCCAGGCCTTGAAGAAAGCTGGCCTGACGACCAAAGATGTCAAGCTCGTCAGTATGGATCAAAGCGCCGCGTCTGTCGCCTTTTCCAAAGGTACCGTCGATGCTTGGGCAACTTGGGATCCTTACACCTCAACCGCTGAGGTCAACGCCAACGCGACCCTGTTCGTCGATGACACCGGTCTCGCTAAAAACCGGGACTTCGTCATTGCCACGAAGCAATACGCGACCAGCCACAAGCGCGTCTCCAAACTCTTGACCCAATATCTCGCTGACGACATGGATTGGGCCAACACCCACAAGACCCAGCTGACCACGATGCTCACGAAGATGCTCAAACTCAAAAAGGGTATCACCAAGAAGATGGTCGCGCGTCGTGACTACTCGATGGGTAAAGTGACCACCAGCATCTTGAAAGAGCAACAGACCATCGCCGATGTCTTCTATGAACAAGGCTTGATTGCCAAGAAGATCGACGTGACTGATGCCACGATCAAATAATGGATCGCCATGAAAAGCACGCGCCCAGCGTCACGAGGCGCGTGCTTTTTGGGTTGGCCTTGGTTGGCGGTGCTTACATTGCCTTTTTCAAGAATCGGAGTAGAATTAGCCTATATGTCTGAAAAAAAAGGGAGACCCATCATGTACCAATTACTGACCGATTCCGCATGTGACCTGCCGTATCAAACCCTTCAAGAAGCTCATGTTGATTTCGTCTCGATGCATGTCGACGTTGACGGTGCCGATCACATCGATGATCTCGGGGAAACTTTCGATGTTGCCACATTATACGAACAGATCGGCAACGGCGTGATGCCCACAACTGCTCAGGTCAACATCGGCCAGTTCGTCGATTTCTTCACGCCTTACGTGAACGCGGGCACGCCGATCCTATACCTCGGCTTTTCCAGCGGTTTGTCTGGGACGTTCGCCTCTGCCGAACAGGCCAAACAGATCATCTTAGAAGATCATCCTAACGCCGAAATCGAGCTTGTCGACAGCCTTGCTGCGTCTTGTGGGCTCGGGTTGATGGTCTTAGACGCGATTGCCAAGCGCGATGCTGGCACCAGCCTCACGGCGCTCGCGTCTTGGCTGACGGCCAATCGCTTGCGTTATCGGCAATGGTTCACCGTCGACGATCTGAACTATTTGTATCACGGTGGCCGCCTGTCAAGAACCAGCGCTACCTTGGGCACGCTTTTGAACATCAAGCCAGTCATGGATGTTGATATTGCCGGCCACCTCCGCGTCGTCAAGAAGGCCCGTTCGCGCCAGCGCTCGCTCAATGCCTTGGCCGACGAAACCATTGCGGCACTCGCCAGCGACCCGACACACCAAGTGTTGATTGCAACCACCAAGGCCCAAGCTGCCGCAGAAACGATTCGGGACCGCATCCACGCCACCTATCCAGAGACACCGATCCGCATCGAGCGCATCGGCGCTGCGATTGCTAGCCACACCGGTTTAGGTTGCGTGGCCGTTTTCTCACTTGATCAAAACGCACGCCAATAATCGCTCACACCGGGTTGTGCCAAATGCGTGTTGCTGGCTAAGCCCAAGACGCTGAGTCCGCAAGCGTGGCGCTTCTATCAGCTCGGTGTCAGCCTTTTGACACATCACATTACTGGAACATTTGGGTACAAAAACAGGAGCCGCTGACAATGCGATAATCCCTTTGGGGTTGTCAGATGAAATATCATAATTCATCTGATAATCATGGAGGGATTTTTGTATGCCTA
>CAKQZO010000157.1 GCA_934293835.1 uncultured Lacticaseibacillus sp.
GTTCAAGGCGACGGAAAAGGGTTATGAATGTCCGCAGTGTGGCAACCACGACCCGGAAACTTGTGACGTGGTCAAGCGCCTTTGCGGCTACCTTGGCAACCCCAACAAGCGGCCGATGGTACACGGACGCCAAGAAGAGATCATTCACCGTAAGAAACACATGAGCTTGGGCAACGACAACTTAGCCGGCCAAGCTTAATGGGCTAAGCGTCTCTGGGATCCTCAGATCATAGAGGCGCTTTTTGAATTTAGATCGATGTTATCGAACCGCTTTTGCGTAATCTATGGTGACGGCGTTGTACACTCGTCGCGAAGACGGGTAGAATAGTAGAGATAGAAACGGAGGCGTCCTTCATGGCCAATGCGCAAGCCTTAGCGCTGTTACAGGAAAAATTTGGATACTCACAATTTCGCCCGGGCCAAGATCGCGCCATTGCGCAGGTCTTGGCTGGTGAAAACACGCTGGTGGTGATGCCGACAGGCGGCGGGAAGTCGCTGTGTTATCAGATTCCAGCACTGGTGATGGACGGATTGACCCTCGTCGTTTCACCGCTGATCGCCTTAATGAAAGATCAAGTCGATGCGTTGAACGAGAATGGCATTGCGGCGACCTTCATTAACTCTAGCCTCACCTACCAAGAGGCTGAGAATCGTTTGACCCTAGCGGCGCAAGGGCGAGTGAAGCTGTTATACGTCGCGCCAGAGCGGCTGGATATGCCTCAGTTTCAAGAAGAGCTGGCGGCTTTGAACATCACGTTGATGGCCGTCGATGAAGCCCATTGTATCTCCCAGTGGGGGCACGATTTTCGACCCAGCTACCTGAACTTGCAGCAAGTGGCAACCAGCCTGCCATCGCAACCGACGATCGTCGCGTTGACCGCGACGGCGACGACGCGAGTGGCCGAAGACATCTGTGAGCGCCTTGGGATCGCCCAAGAGCGGATGGTTAACACTGGCTTCGCCCGGAAGAACCTGAGTTTTAATGTGGTCCGTGATCAGGACAAGGATCTTTATCTCAGCGAGTACTTGAAGCTCAATCACGATCAGTCGGGCATTATTTATGCCTCAACGCGCAAGGAAGTCGAGCGCGTGTATCAGTTGCTCGAGCATAAGCACCTGCCAGTCACCAAGTATCACGCCGGCTTGAGTGAAACCGAGCGTGCGCAGAATCAAGAAGACTTCTTGTATGATCGCAAACCGATCATGATCGCCACCAACGCGTTTGGGATGGGAATCGATAAGTCGAACGTGCGCTTCGTTATCCATGACCAGGTGCCGGGAGACTTGGAATCGTATTATCAAGAGGCCGGGCGCGCCGGGCGTGATGGCTTACCTAGTGAAGCGATCTTGTTGTTTGCGCCGCAGGATTTGCAGATCCGGCATTTTTTCATCGATCAATCCGAAGGCGACGACGACTACAAACAACGCGAATACATGAAGTTGCAGACGATGCAACAATACGGCAACACCGGTGATTGTTTGCAACAGTTCATCTTGCGCTATTTTGGTGAAAAAAGTGCGCCGTGCGGCCGCTGCTCGAATTGCTTGGACGAACGCGAGCTGGTCGACGTGACCGAAGACGCCCAGAAGGTGTTGTCGTGCGTGGTGCGGATGCATTCGCGCTTCGGCAAGGGCCTGATCGCCCAGGTGTTGGCCGGCGCCAACAATCAGCGGATCCGCGAGATGCATCTGGAGACGCTGTCCACCTACGGGCTGATGGCTTCTCAGCGGCAAAAAGAGATTGCTGGGTTCATCGACTTTCTGACCGCCAGTGGGTTCTTGGCGGCCAATGGTGGTCAGTATCCAACGCTAGGAGTGACCGCCGCGGGAGCTGCGGTGCTCAAGGGCCAACAGCAGGTGAAGCGGAAGCTGGCGGCCAAGGCCAAGGCCACTTTGGCCGTTGACGACGAGTTGTTCCAGAAGCTGCGTAGTCTGCGGCGAGACTTGGCCGAAGACGCGGGGGTCCCACCGTATGTGATTTTCTCCGATCAGACGCTTAAACAATTGGCGCAAGATAAGCCGCAGGATCGCCTTGGCATGTTGGCGGTGCGCGGCATCGGTCAAAACAAGTTAGATAAGTATGGTGAGGCGTTCTTGGCGGTCTTGAAAGAGGCGTGATTGGCGCTTTAACAAGCCGGCGAGATTGGGTATGATTGAGACAGAAGCGACGCAATCTGCGTCCGATGAAAGGAGCATCGAGTGATGCAACTCTACAACACGTTGACACGGCAAAAGGAGACTTTCAAGCCGCTAGTTCCCGGTGAGGTTCACATGTACGTCTGTGGCCCGACCGTCTATAATTATATCCACATCGGTAACGCACGCTCGGCAATCGCATTTGATACCATCCGCCGTTATTTTGAATATCGCGGCTATAAGGTCACTTATGTGTCGAACTTCACCGATGTTGATGATAAGATCATCAACGCGGCGCATGCGACCGGCGAGGCGCCGCTGGCCTTGGCTCAACGCTTTATCGACGCGTTCATGGCCGATACGGCGGCCATCGGAATCGAACCCGCCTCGGCGCATCCTCGCGCCAGCGAGATGATTCCCGAGATCATTAGCTTCGTTGAAGACCTGATTGCTAAAGGATTCGCCTATTCCGTTGACGGTGATGTGTACTTTCGGGTTCGCAAGTCGCCGCATTACGGGCAGCTGGCGAACAAGAACATCGATGAGCTGGAGCAAGGTGCCAGCCAGCACGTGGCTGATGCGGAAACTGCACGTAAAGAAGATCCGGTCGATTTTGCCTTGTGGAAAGGTGCCAAGCCTGGTGAGATCTCTTGGGATTCACCTTGGGGAGCCGGCCGGCCGGGTTGGCACATCGAATGCTCGGTGATGGCGACGACGTTGTTGGGGGATACCATCGATATCCATGCCGGCGGGCAGGATCTTGAGTTTCCCCACCACACTAACGAGATCGCCCAATCAGAGGCCAAGACCGGCAAGAAGTTCGCCAACTACTGGTTACACAACGGGTTTGTCACGATCGGCGAAGACGATGCGAAGATGTCCAAGAGTCTCGGAAACTTCATCACAGTTCACGACATCGTCAAGACGGTCGATCCCATGGTCCTGCGCTTCTTGATGGCTTCGACGCAATATCGGCGCCCGATTCGCTATTCTGAAGCCGGCTTGCAAGAAGCGGCAACGAATCTCGCCAAGCTGCATAACGCTGATACGAACGTCGCCTTCCGCCAAGCTGATGCAGGCGCTGGTGCCGACGAGACGGTTACTGCGCACGTCATGGCGCTTGAAGCGCAGTTCGTCGCGGCAATGGATGATGATTTCAACGTGCAAAACGGGCTGGCAACGGTGTACGATCTGGCCAAGGTTATGAACGAATATGCTGCGACTGCTGCGCCTAAGGCGGATAGCCTGGCGCTTTTGCGCAAGACGTTAGCCACATGGTTACAGATTTTCGGTGTGCACTTCGATGCTGCTGGGTTACTCGACGCAGACGTCGACGCCAAAATCGCCGCGCGCGATGCGGCACGGGCGGCCAAAGATTTTGCCACCAGTGATGCGATTCGTGACGAGCTACTGGCACAAGGCATTATTTTGGAAGACACTCCCCAAGGAACGAGGTGGCGCCGCAAATGACAGACGCAAAACAGTTGAACGGAATCGCTTTGGCTTACCTAGGCGATGCCGTGTATGAAGTCTATGTCCGCGAGCATCTGCTTGCGCGAGGGTTGGTGCGGCCCAATCAATTACAACGGGCCGCGACCAACTTTGTCTCGGCCAAGGCGCAAGCGGCGCTGATTGCCGGGATGGAAGAACAGCAATTACTCAATGACAAGGAATGGGATTATTTCAAGCGCGGGCGCAATGCTAAATCGTACACGCACGCCAAGCACACTGATGTCGTCACTTACCGGATTTCCACCGGATTTGAAGCGCTGTTTGGCTATTTGCAGCTGACTGGCCAACAAGAGCGGGTGGACACCTTGGCACACTGGTGTATCGATTATGTTGAAGAAGGAGGAACGGGCCATGGCCAAACCACAACCAAACAAGCGTAAGTTCCATCGTGATCCGAAAGCCAAAGCCGTCCGTGACGAGCGGGTCGCGCGAGCGCGCAACGACGATCATCGCGAGCATGACGAACCAGAGGCGACGGATAACGAGTTCGTCTTCGGCCGCCACGCGGTGGAAGAGGCCTTGAAGGTCGGCTCTAGTGCCAACATCAACAAGCTGTTCGTGCAAGCTGACCTCAAATCCGACCAGGTCCATACGATTGTCAAGGCCGCCAAGGCTAAGAA
>CAKQZO010000158.1 GCA_934293835.1 uncultured Lacticaseibacillus sp.
TCCGGGAGCCAAGCAACCTTGACGAGCCCAAGGTTGCTTTCGACAAGGAAGCGCTGAAGAAATACTTCTTCTTCCCAACCAAAGACGCCCGCGACTTCTACTTTGCCCTTGCCGGTAAGTTCTTCATGGTGGTGGGCTCGACGATCGTCACAACCTTCCAGTTGTTCATCTTTACCGATTACTTAGGTCAGACGACTCAAGGCGCTGGCCATTCGATCTCGATTTTCTCGAGTATCATGCTGTTCATCGGTGTGTTCTTCGCTTTAGTCGGCGGGCCACTTGCCGATAAGCTCAAGCGTGTCAAGGCGCCCGTCATGCTGGCGACCTTCGCCCTTGGAGCCGCGGCATTATTCCCACTGTTTGTGCAAAAGCCTTGGGCGATGTTCGTCTACGCGGTGATCGCCGCGTTCGGGAATGGGCTGTATAACTCCGTTGATGGTGCGCTAAACATGGATGTGTTGCCATCATCAGATACGGCGGGCAAAGACCTTGGTTTGATCAACTTATCCAACACTTTAGGCCAGATGCTTGGCGCGATGGTGGCTTCGGCGATCGTTGCCGCAATGGGCTATCAAGCGATCTTCATCTTCGCGGTGGCGATGGAAGTGATTGGTGGTCTCGCAATCGCAGCGATTAAGCGGGTGCGTTGACCCGAGGCAGTTGACGGTAAGCACGGTAGATGATAACTTGAAGACGATTAATCGTTTAACTTTAGTCTTCGGTGCCGGTCTTCAGGTCGTGACAGACGAAAGGGAGTTAACATGACACATTTTAATGCAACCTTGAAAACGAATCCGCTGCAATCGCGGCAAGACTATGTCGATGCGCTTGGCGACCTGATTCGGCCGGTGTATCAGCTGATGCAGGCGGAAGGTGTGCGCGGCCGGGTGCGGATCAGTGACAGCGGCACCGTGTATGATGAACGGCGCCGAGAAATCGAAGGCTTCTTGCGCACGCTGTGGGGCGTGGGGCCACTGTGCAACACGCAAGCACGGGCCCAAGCCTATCGCGAGTTCTATCAACCGGCAACTGCCGGGATCTTGGCGGGGTGTGATCCGCAGTCGCCGGATTATTGGGGTGAGCTTGAAGACTATGACCAGCTGTTCGTCGAGATGGGGTCGCTGGCGACGTTTTTGATCTTGACACGCACCTTTTTCTATCAGAAGCTGCCGGCTTCGCAACAGGCGCAGATCGTTGCCTGGCTTGATCAGATCAACCACCACAAGATTCCCAAGACCAACTGGCTGTTCTTCCGCGTGTTGGTCAACACCTTCTTCCAACACGTCGGGGTGGCTAAGGGGGCGGATCAGATCGGGGAAGACCTGGCCGCGCTAGATGGGTATTATCTTGCGGATGGCTGGTACTTCGATGGCTATGAGAATCAGATCGATTACTACATTCCGTTTGCGTTGCAGTACTATGGCGTCTTGTACACGCAGCTGGCGGCCGATGCCAACGAGCCGCATGTCGCTGAGTTTGCGAAGCGTGCCTTTGAATTTGCCAAGACGTTCAAGGATTGGTTCGTGCATGATGGAACCGCCTTGCCGTTTGGCCGCAGCCAGACGTATCGCTTCGCCCAGTCGGCGTTTTGGGCGGTGCAGGCGTTCGCCAAGCATGACATGGACGGGGTCAGCGCGGCAGAAGGCAAGTATCTGTTAGCCCAGAACATGCACGCGTGGTTCCAGTTGCCGATTTTCACCAGCGATAACTTCTTGAGCATCGGCTACGGGTACCCGAACCTGGTGTTTGCAGAAGGCTATAACGGGGCGGGGTCGCCGTATTGGGCGCTCAAGAACTTCATCGTGTTGGCCTTGCCAGACGATGATGACTTCTGGCGGCTGGCGCCAGCGGCTCCGAGCTTCCCAGCCAAGGTCACCAATCCGTATTCGCGCATGTTGCTGGTGCACGGTGATGCCGGCAAGGAGTTGCAGGCCTTCACCGCAGGGCAACACTCGCACGAACATGCGCATGGTGAAGACAAGTACGAGAAGTTCGCCTATTCGACGACGTTCGGTTTCAGCGTCAAAAAAGGCAGTGTGCTACCGAAGCAAGGGGCCTTTGACAATACGCTGGTGCTGAGCGAAGGGACGGTCAATTTCCAGACGCCGTTCGGCTACAGCGCCTATGCGATCCACGACGATTACGTGTATTCGCGTTGGCAGCCATGGGCAGATGTGACGATCGACACCTTCGTGATTCCTGAATATCCATGGCACATTCGGCTGCACCTGGTGCACTCAGGCCGGGCGCTGCACTTCTTGATCGGCAGTTTCAGTGCGCCCGATGGGGGCCAAGCCGTGGCTGTGGCTCAGCCGCAAAGCGCGGTGTATCACAGCGCTGCGGGGACGGTCGGCATCGTCGGGCTGACCCCAGCGTTAACCGCGACGCTCAGCGAACCCGAGCCGAACACCAACGTCTTTTTCCCCAAGACCGTGTTGCCGCTGCTTGCCGGCCAGATCGCGCCTGGGGACACGCAAATCATCATCGCGTGCTTAGGGGATGCGCATCACGCCACCGAGATAGCGCCGATAGCTGCAACTTTGGCCGGAGACCGAGTCACGATCACGATCGGCACCCGCCAATTCAGCGTGTTGCTCGAAGAATTAGATTAACAAAGAGAACGGAGTAAATTTGAATGGCAGAATCACAGGCATTTGCAACGCAGACCTTAGACCAAATTAAAACCAAGCTCGCGGCCGTCGTCGCCCGCACCCGCGGTATGATCCCGTACACGACCGATGAATCTGGCCACTTCCAAAACGTCTACGCCACCGACCCCTATTGGTGGACGAACGGCTTCTGGGGGGGCATGATGTGGGCTTTGTACACGCTCACCAATGATGACCAATACCGTCAAGAGGCACTCGGCGTCGAGGCCAAGCTCGATGGCAACCTGATGGCCGCAGACCACCTCGACCATGACAACGGCTTCAAGTGGTCGCCGACTGCGGTCGTTCACTACCGCAGCGACCGCGACGCTGACGCGCGCAACCGCGCCTTGTTGGCTGCCAACAACATGGCGGGCCGCTTCAACCTTGCCGGACATTATTTTCGGGCGTGGAACGATGAAGACGGCCGCAACCGGGCCGACCTGGCCATCATCGATTGCTTGATGAATCTGCCGCTGTTGTACTGGGCCAGCGACGTTGAGCAAGACCCGCGCTTCGCCCAGATGGCTTATGCCCATGCCAAAACGGCTCAGGCTCACATGGTGCGCCCGGATGGCTCGGTCAAACATATTGCGGTTTTTGATCCCGAATCCGGGGCGTATCGTCACTCCCAAGGTGGGCAAGGCTATGCGCACGGGTCGAGCTGGACGCGTGGCCAGGCCTGGGGTATCTACGGCTTTACCTTGAGCTACACGGCGACCAAAGATGCGAGCTTCTTGGCGACTGCGCAGCGCATCGCCAATTATTTCATCGCCAACATTCCGGCAGACGGGCACATCCCCGTCGACTTCCGCCAACCCGCGGCGCCGTTTTATGAAGACGCCTCGGCCGCTGCAATCGCGGCCAGCGGCTTGTGGACGCTGGCCGACTTGGTTGCCGAAGCCGATGCCCGGGTCTATCGCCAAGCCGCGTTGAAGCTCCTGCGCACGCTGGTCGAAGACGGGATCGATTGGGACCCGACGCACGATGCGCTGGTTATGCATTGTTCCGCCGAGTATCACGAACAACGGCACGAGTATCCGATCATCTACGCCGACTACTTCTTGATCGAAGCGTTGATGAAGGTGGCTGGTATCGCGTTTCAGGTTTGGTAATTGCTAGGGGAGTCTCTCGTGGAAGCGGGAGGCTTTTTTGATGCGTTAACTATGCTATACTGTCCTCAACAAGGATGTTATAGGATGTGTGAATGACCATGAGGTTTATCGGCAGCAAAACCAGCTTATTGCCAGAAATCGCCAAGTTGCTCGCCCGGCATGTCGACGGTAGCGAGCGCAGCTTCGTCGATCTTTTCGCCGGCGCCAACAGTGTGGGGCAGTACTTCAAGCAGCAATATCAAGTGACGAGCAACGACATCATGTACTTCTCGTATGTGATCGCCCGCGCGTCGATTCAGCTGAACCAGACCCCAGACTTTGCGGGGTTGCGGCAGCAAGGCATCAACGATCCCTTCGTCTATCTGCAAACTGCCGACATCAGCGCGGCGCCGCTCGGCTATGTCGCTGAGAACTATTCGCCGCTGGGCGAGGCCAAGCGGATGTATTTCACGCCGGCCAACGCGCGGCGGATCGACTTTATTCGCGGAACGATCGAGGCG
>CAKQZO010000159.1 GCA_934293835.1 uncultured Lacticaseibacillus sp.
GCCTTGGTGAGCGTGGGGAATAATTCGGGAATGAACAGCCGTAGGTAGATCGTGAAAGTGAAATAGTCACAGCGCAACTTGTTGTCGGTGTCCGTGATCTGTGCGAGGAGCCGCTCGTCGACTTGGATGAATTCCAACTTGATGAGCGGGTTTGTGACTTCTGCGTTCAAATCGGCCTGATGTTCGACGCTCAGCTCTGTGTACAAGACGCGCAGATGATAGCCGCGCGGGTCATGCGCATGGGTCTGAAGCGATTGAAGCGCGGCCGCAAAGACCGGCGCGTAGTGGTCGTCGATACAATAAAAAACGGGAATCATTGGCTTCATCCTTTCATCTGAGGCGCAAGTTGCTGGTAATCGCCCAGCAAGTCGTCGTAGGCATGCAGATGCAACTGATTGTGCATCGCAGCAACTTGCCACGGCTTGACCGTGAGCGTGTGAATCCATGGGAACAGCCGGAAGCTGGTGGTGAAGTGTTGAAACACAGTGCTGTTGTGGAGCTTGCGCTGCTCATTGAAGCGGCGTGGTGCCAAGATCTTCACCGTCGCAAGCTTATTCAAGGCGGATTGATCAGGCATGAACAGTTTCTGTTCGGCACACCGCTTGCGACAAGCGGCGAACAGGCCGGTAGTGCGGATTTCGGCGAGGTTGAGCAGCAAGACGCCGGAGTTCACATAGTCAAAAGTGCTCAGCTCGTGATGGAAGAACCACTTGCCGTAGTGATCGAGCACCCCGACGAATTCGATGCCGTCGAGGGCTTGATGATACCAATCATTGAAGCGCCGCCGACACAAGATATCAGTGTCGAGGTACAGCAACCGCTCCGGTAGCTCCGGTAGCAGATCGGCGTACAGGCGCAACATGCAATAGGGCGTGAAGATCGTGTCCATATTGGCGCGCGGCGGTTGTGCCTGGAACTGCGGCGTGATGTCAATGCGGGTCACCTGATGCCGAGGGTCATGTTTTTGCACGAGCGTTTGCAGAAAATCTGCGCCGCTTTGAGGAAATACCTCGTAACCCGGGATGGTGGCGGTGAGCAGATAGAGATGTAAAGGTTCAGAACTATGTTTGAGTAGGGAGAGCGTCGCGAGCAACAGTCCGTCTTGCATGCGGGCATCGCCGCAGAACAACACATTAATCATGATTGGCCTCCTTGACTCGGTGGTAATGCACGCTGGTGTACGTCGATTGCTGGGCGCGAAGCTGTAACTGGGCCTGAACGGCCTGCCACAATTGATGTTGGCGCTGCTTCGGCTTGCCGGTGGCGGTGAATGGCCCGTCGATGTATTGCAGGAGATTGGGCTTGCGGCCAAAAAGACGCGGCTCATAGGTGGTCGTCAGCGTGAACACCGGCGCGTCTAAAGCGACGGGATAGTGCAGTGATGCGGCAGTGAACGGGCGGATGCCTGGGTAATATGGCCAGACATGGGCTTCGGGGTAGACCACGATGACCGTCCCGGCCGCGTGACTGTGGCGCAAGGCGCGGGCGAAGGCAGGATACTGCTGGCGGGTGCTGGGCAGCAACAAGGCTCTGCCGGAAGCGAGATAGCGGCCGACGAGCGGGACGCCGCGGTTGGCCGCCCCGGCGATAATGGCGACTGGCAGATGCCAGGTGCGCGGCAGGAAAACATCACCGACGGGTTGGGTGTGGTTGGCGTACACGAATGCGCCGGGAATCAGCTTATCCGCCCCGACGACCCGGACTCGGCGCGCGGTGCGATAAGCCCAGGCAAATCCGGTTGCCAAAGGATTGATGAGATGAGCAAACCGCTGATCCTCCCAAGAATAGTCTGGGGGTAACGTCGCAGGTTGGGTGGGGTTGGTCACCACGTCTTGGTTGAAATCACGATAGGAATACGTCCATTGCATTAGCGTTGGCCTCCGATTTAGGCGCACAGGTCGCATTAAGTGTGCCCAAAGTTTTTGGTCTAATTAAGTAAGTACTCAATCATTTTTACACCCGTTAGTATAACCAACTGGAACCAAGAGTCAAGACTTCCAGAAAATGAGTGATAGCTCATTATTTTTTAAAATGAGTTGACACTCACCTAAATGATGGTATGCTTGGGTCATTGAGTGAGCGATTACTCACTAAATTAACGAGGTGGTCATAATGAGTGAACCTTTATTGGCAATGCAGCACCTGGTGAAGCGCTTCGGCAAGCAAACCGTGCTTCAAGACGTCGATCTTGAGGTGTATCCAGGCGAAATCGTCGGCTTGATTGGGCCTTCAGGGGCCGGCAAATCAACGGTGATCAAGACGGCGTTGGGCATGGAAGTCGCAGACGGCGGGGCGGCCAGCGTCATGCAGACGCACATGCCTGACCGTGAGTTGTTGGGGCATCTGGGCTATATGGCCCAAGACGATGCCTTGTATGAATCGTTGACCGGCAGAGAGAATCTCCTGTTTTACGGCCGGATGAAAGACGTGGCCAAAGACGGACTTGCGGCAAACATTGCCCATGTGGCGGCAGTCGTTGCGTTGACGCCCGACCTTGATAAGCGCGTGGCTGGTTATTCAGGGGGCATGAAGCGGCGCCTGTCGCTGGCGATCGCACTATTGGGCGATCCTGAGCTGTTGATTCTCGACGAGCCGACCGTCGGCATCGATCCGGCATTGCGTCAGCAGATCTGGGCAGAATTGGCCAAGATTCGTGATGCCGGCCGCGGCATCTTGATCACGACCCACGTCATGGACGAAGCCGAACTGGTCGATAAAGTCGCGTTGCTGCTGGAAGGCAAGGTGATGGCGTTCGATTCGCCAAAGCAGCTAGAAGCAGATTATGAGGTGGCGACGATCGAAGCCGTCTTCCTCAAAGCGGAAGGGGTAGCGTAAGATGCGGGCAATCTATATTATGCGGCGCGTGGTCAGCGAGCTGTTGCGAGATAAACGTACGCTGGCGATGATGTTTGTCGCACCAGTGCTGATCATGTTCTTGATGAAGCTGATCTTCTCGGCGAGCGCGACGACTTCGGTCACGGTGGCGACAGTCTCGCTGCCGGAGAACGTGCGGACAACATTGAACGACGTCAAGCACGTGACGGTGGTGAAAGAGACCACTAAGTCCGCAGCAACTAAGGCCTTGAAGACTCAAGAGGTAGACGCCATTATTCAGCAGACGAGTGACAATCATTACGCGGTGACGTATGCTAACACGGATGCGACCAAGACGGCTTTAGTCAAGGCCGGGTTCCAAGGTGCGCTGACGGCCAACGGCGTGAAGGCCTTGAAGCGAACCGTCACGAAGCTGTCCGGCGCGGTGGCAACGCTATCGGCGACCGTTGCCAAGCTGTCGCCGCAGGCTGCGGCACAACTGGCGACCAACCTGCCGAGCGGCACCAAGCCGGCAGCGACCAAGATCACCAATCACTATCAATATGGGGATAAGGACACCGGCTTCTTTGATAAAATCTTGCCGATCTTGATGGGCTTCTTCGTCTTCTTCTTCGTGTTCTTGATCTCCGGAATGGCACTACTCAAGGAGCGGACCACCGGCACCTTGGACCGCTTGTTGGCGACACCTGTGCGCCGTGGTGAGATCGTGTTAGGCTACATGCTGAGTTACGGCATCTTGGCCGTGATTCAAACCGTGATCATCGTCATGTGCACGGTCTTCTTCATGGGGGTCGAGATCACTGGCTCGCTGCTGGCGGTGATGTTCATCAGCTTCTTGTTGGCCTTGGTCGCCTTGGCCTTCGGGATCTTGATGTCGACCTTTGCGCAGTCCGAGTTCCAGATGATGCAATTCATTCCGATCATCGTCATTCCTCAGGTCTTCTTCTCCGGGATCGTGCCGCTGGACAGCCTTGCGAGCTGGGTGAAGGATATCTCCTACATCTTGCCGTTGACCTATGCCGGGGATGCGATGTCGCAGATCATCATGTATGGCACCAAGCTCACCGGCTTGGGCCTCGATATCGGCATGTTACTGCTGTTTTTGGTCATCTTGACGGTCGCCAACGTGCGCGGCATGCGCCGGTATCGCAAGGTCTGAACTTGCAGATGGTTCGGCGCTTCAGTAAAATGAAGCAATCGGGAGGCATGAGCGAATGATACAAGACGTCGCAACATTATTTGAAAGCTCGGTGGACACCGAATCCTTGTCTGACAAGCAAAAGGCGGTGTTGAAGGCCAGCCTGACGCTGTTTGCACAAAAAGGGTACGAGGCGACAAGCACGCACGACATCGCCGTCATGGCCGGGGTCGCCGAAGGAACGGTGTATAAGGTCTTCAAGACCAAGGCCGGGCTGTTGGCCGCGCT
>CAKQZO010000160.1 GCA_934293835.1 uncultured Lacticaseibacillus sp.
GCATTGCGCTACCAAGCGCATATCTACCATCAAGGGACGACAATTTTGGCAATGTCACACTGGCTGAACGACTTCACCCACGAGCATAGCGATTTTGCTTGTCACTATGTGGGGGCCGGCATCAACACACCGACCAGCCCTCACCCCATCACCCGCCAGCCGCATCAACTGCTCTTTATCGGTCGCGACTTCATTCGCAAAGGCGGGGATCTCGTCGTCGCCGCGTTCCAGCGCGTCCACCAAATCCTGCCGGACGCCAAGTTGATCATCGCCGGACCAGCCATTCCGCCTCAGGCGATTGCCGGGGTGCCCGGCATCGAATTCGTTGGCGCTGTGGACAATCGCACCGTCGCCGAGCTCATGCATCGAGCAAGCGTGTTCGTCATGCCGTCGCGCTTCGAAGCTTTCGGGATCGTTTTTGTCGAGGCGATGGCCGCAGGCATGCCGATCATCGGCCGCGACCGCTTCGAGATGCCTTATTTTGTCCACGAAGGCAGTGGCTTGAATATCACGAGTTCACCCGACCCTGAAGCCGAGATCCAAGACCTCACCACTAAGATGCACACGCTCCTCACCGACGCGACCTTCCAACAACGCGCCACAGCACGAGCGGCGCACATCAGTCAGCACTATTCCTGGGAAGCCGTTGCCGCCCGCGCCGCAACAGTTTTCGATCGCGCCTGACGCACTAAAAAAGCTCCGAATCAATGATGATTCGAAGCTTTTTTGATGCTAATCTGCGTTGTCGCTGTGCACCGTGTATGTGGTGGTGCTATTCGTGCCTTCCCATGAGAAGTTCGGATTCAACGCATTTTGTTTGGTTTCTTGGTTAGAAATCGTCTCTTTGCTCAAGCCGAGGTTGCTACGCATCTCGTTGGAAACTCGTTGCAACTCCTTGGTCGACGCAATCTGGTAAGATGCGCCTAAGATCGTTGCGCCGACCCCTTGTAGGTGGTCTTCCTTGACCGACGACGACGCGTCTCGATAATGGCTGAAGATGCTGGTCATATCGTCGAACGTCAGATTCGTCCGTAAGTTGCTTTCCACCGAGTTGAGCAACTTCTTGAAGTTAGCCAGCGACTGGAACGACGGTGCTGCCTTGAGAATCGACATGATCACCTGACGTTGCCGATCTTGCCGCCCGTAATCGTTGTTCGGGTCATCATAGCGCATCCGCGTGTAGGCGAGCGCCCGGGCCCCGTTCATGTGCGTCTTCTGGCCCTTCTTGAAGCTGTAGCCATCGATGGTGAAGCTCAGCGTCGGCGTCACATCAACCCCACCAACCGCATCGACGACCTTCGTCAGGCCACCCATGTTAACCAATGCATAGTAGTTGATCGGCACGTTGACGAGGCTAGAAATCGAGTTGACCGCCATGTCGGCACCACCGAAGTTATATGCCGCGTTGATCTTCTGAATCTGGACGCCGTCTTCGCCGATCATCTGGGCCATGGTGTCTCGCGGAATCGAGGTCATCGTCGTCTTCTTGACCGTCGGGTTCAAGGTGATGATGATGATCGTATCGGTTCGGCCCCGCGCTTCGGTTCGGCCGAGGTCACCGGTATCGGTACCCAGCAAGGCGATCGAGATCGGTTTCTTGTACTTCAGGTCGCTACTGTTCGTTGTCTTATTCTTCAGCGGCGAATAGGTTTTCTTCACAGTATTGTTGACGTTGGCGTACAGATAGTACCCATAGCCTCCAATTGCGACAATCAACACCAACACAATCGCGATCACCCACTTCAAGACCGGATGCTTTTTGCCTTGATGATGGCGATGGTGATGATGATGCCGATGTGTATGCTGCTGCTGCGGATCTTCAGACATAACTCATTCCTCCATCGTAATAACAGCCCTCATTATACCAGAAACAACAACTGATGTCGGCTACTCGGCAGAAAAACAGCACTCGCTAACAAATCTTAATCCCCCTAGAGATAGATTACGATAAATGGCGCCCACGCCTTTGCTTGAGTTTTTGGAAAATGAAAACAATCAGCTGACAACGCAACACCACGCACAAGGCAACGTAGATGATTGTGCCGACCACCGCTTGAAGCACCAACAAGCCAAACGTTCCAGCAAGATGGTTATTCAGTAAACGGACAACGATAAATGTTACAACTGCGGCAACGGCATATTTCCACTTACCAGCAAACATCTGCGTCAGATCGGTTCGTTCGCCAACAAAATAGATATCCAATATGGTGATCACGAGCTCGGCGACGACGGTTGCCCAAACGGCCCCCATCACGCCAAAAGCAGGGATAAACACGAGGTTACACAACACATTGACGATCGCGCCAACCGTTACCGAAACCGTAAATTGACGCTCTTTACCGGTAGTCACCAGATACTGGGAGCCCAATACCGTGCTCCACGCAATCAGCGGACAGACGATGCTGAGAATCGGAATCAATTGACCCGTGTAGGCGAATTCTCGACCCATGAACCACACAGCAAATGTCGGGGCGACCGCTGCCAAACCAGCCGTCAACAAAAACGCGATGAAGCTGACGAACTCTATGGTCTGATATAAGTAGCGGTTCAATTGCTTAAAATCGCGACGCGCATATGTATTGGCCATCCGCGGCATCATCACCGTCACGATCGCTGTCACGACGGTCAACAACAGTTTGACGATCTTATCCGAGTTCTCATACAGCCCGGCACTTTGCACCCCTTTGAAAGAGCCCAACATCGTTTTGTTCAACACCAGATAGATCTGCATCGACACTTGCGGGACGAACAGACGCAACGAACCACTGAGGTGCTCACGAAAACGCAACTCCGACCAGACTGGCGGGTCAACCAGCTCGCGCAGATACCCCCACAATGATAAGTTCCCGAGCAAGATCGAACCCGTCAAGATCAAGATGTAGATGGCAACATCATGCGCCGTACGGACGAAGATGAAGATACACACCGTTGATACAGCCTTGACCAAGAAGTTACGGATCACCGTTCGCTTGAAATCTTCCATCCCCATGAACACCCAGGAGATATCAAGCGCCGCCGCCACGATTGCCAATGACTGGAACAGGTAATCAAGACGATACTGATCGACAAAGACTAAAAATAAGAGAAAGGCCAGATATGCGATCAAAATCGTCACAAATCTCAGCACCACGATCGACCAGAACGTCTGACTCATCTGCTTACGATTATCACGCTGATAAGCAATGATGCGATTGCCGTAAAGCGAAACCCCGATGCTACCGGCAAGCACGAAATATTGGGTCACCGAATTCGTGAACGCGTTAATCCCAACTCCGGTCGTTCCAAGAACACGGGTGATGTAAGGCGTCGTGATCAACGGGACCAGCAACGCAAAAATCTGATAAGTCGTGTTGTACACATAATTTTTTAGAAGTTTCATGTCGCTGAATTCAATCCTCTCATTGGTTCATGGCGCGGATCGTCAAAAAACCTAAGCTCTAGTATAACGTCCCCCAAATTTAATCACAACTTCTGCCTCATCCAACCAAAAAAGGCGGCTCGCATCCATGCCAAGTCGCCACCATATTTCGGGCAAAGTCACGTTCCAAAATGCCGGCATACGGCACCACACTAGGCGAAGTTCGGACCCACGCCTGCGTAGGCTATCCGTCATGTCAAAACCGACTTTTATGACAGCCCCTATTTAAGCCCTAACGTGAAGAACCGCGGCACAAACCGCGTCTGTACATATGTGATCGGCAGCGACACAGCCAGCGTAACCACTGTCAACATCACCCAGTGTCCTGGGAAACGCAATGGATTAATCAGCATCAACACGACCACGTGCCAATAATACAGCTCCAGAGAATGCCGCGACAACCAGGTCAGCGGCATTCTCATCCTCGCCAAGCCTGACTGTATGGGCGTCCAGTTGAAAAGCTGAAATAATAGTAGTGAAACGCCGATCCCATAGCTCAGATATAAGGCATGCGGTGGATACTTAGCCACTTCAAGATTAGGCCTTCCTGCCTCAAGCCAAAGCAACAATGCAACCGCCAGACTAATCCCCGTCAACACCCAGCCGCTTACCCCAGGATGGCGCATCTGCCAGCCGCCGATCAAGGCGACAATCAAAAACCCGGTGCATTCAAGCAAATACTCAAGCCAGCCATAGTGCACACCAAGCTTGATATTGGCAGGCACCAAGTAAAGGACAGCCAACGACTGTGCTAAGAGCAAACTACCAAAAACACTCAGCGCGATCACCGGACTGGTCAAGACGTTGATTAATCGCAACAACAGCGGCG
>CAKQZO010000161.1 GCA_934293835.1 uncultured Lacticaseibacillus sp.
GGCCTCTTCATCACCATTCGGTTCGGGCGCCTGAGGATCGACGAATAATTGCGCCTGGTCCTTATAATGAAAAGGACTGCGCAAGTGCAAGGTGGGCGTTGTGTCTGGCAATCCTAGCTGATCAAGAATGAACGTAAAGCGGCGATCGACCACCAATGTTGCCCCGACGATAACAGGGGCCTCAAACGCCGCCAAAAGTTTACGAACGTTGTCCGTCACATCGAAGCGATCCCAGACGATCTGGAGGCTGTAGATATCGCGGCCGTTGGCAAGCTGCAGGCGGCAGACCCCATTGCGGCCATCTGCTAAGGCATCGAGGTCGACGGCAGGCAAGTCTTCTGCGGCGGTGTGAAGCGCCGCACTCACTGCAGCCAAGGCCTGAAACAAAGCCGCGTCATCATGGCTGAAGTGGTCTTGATGACGCGCAAAGTCCTGGACAAGGTGTGTGGCAACGGCACTCACCGCATCAAGTTGCCGGCTCAGCTTCGGTAAAACGCGTGCCAGATCCTGCGCAAGCCACGCAGCATCGGTATCGATCAGCGTTTGTTCGTGGAACCCTTCTGCAAGCGTTGGACAAAAGCGCTTGAACAACCGTTGTTGCGTCGATTCAATTGTCGCGATGGTTGCCGCAACTGCGGTTGCCAGGCTTTGTAACTGGTACGTGTTGACCTTGGAGTGGGCATAAACGGAGATCAGACTCCGCCGGCCTGAATGGTCGATCAATTTGGCGAGCTGTTGAAGATGCTTACGTAATTTCACCAACGCGATCCGCTGCGCCTCTGCAGCGGCGACATGACCTGCAAAATGTTGCGCTTCGTCGATAACTAGATATGGGCGTTTGACCGCAAGCTCAGTACTGTGATGTGCCAGATAGGCATGGTTCGTGATGATGATCTGGCTTTGGGCGATCCGCGTCTGCAGGCGCGAATAAAAATCATACGGTGTCCAAGGCCCGCCTTGGCCGTTGGCCTTAATGCCAGTGTGGCTGACCTTGGTGAACAACGGTGCACGATAATTGGTCAGCCGGAGTTCTTCTAAATCGCCGGTGGTTGTTTGCGTCAACCACACCACCAACTTCATCTCGAGAAGTCGGGTCAACCGATCGGCATCTGGAACCTGTAATGCCGTATGGAACTCGGCGAGGTCGAGATAATGCCGGGCACTTTTGACGACGACCGCTGCCAGAGGCATGTCGCAAAGTGCTGCCACGGTTTGAACCTGAGTCAACACTTGCTGTTGTAACACGGTGGTGGCAGTCGTGACCACCAATTGGTGCTCGGTATCGACGATAAAAGCGTAGGGTAACAAGTACCCCAGCGTTTTACCGAGTCCGGTTCCAGCTTCGATCACGAGTGGTTGCTTTTCGCCTTGTGCGTTTTGATAAATGGCATCCATCATTTTGGCCTGGGCCGTGCGTAATTTGTAGCGTGGCGCGAGTAGCGCGCGCTTGGCCTTGGTGGTGAGTGGATAATAGCGTGGCGCTAGACTCGCCACCGGCTCCGGGAGTCGTTTGAGAACGAGATCATCGACTTGCACTTGATCGGCCGCAAGCGGGATATTGGGCATGAGTTCAGCTTGCAGAAATTGGCTCGTTTGGCGTGCCAAGTGCCCACTGAGTTGGACCAGACGTTGCTGGATGCTGGTCGGTAAGGCCTGAAACCGCTCGGATAACGTGATGAACAAATGAGCGGTGCTGATGGCATCGCTATCGGCGCGGTGTGGGTTGGTGTGCACGATGTGTAAGGCTGTCGTCAGATCCGCCAAGCGGTAGCTACCTTGCGTTGGCAACAAGATCTGCGCTAACTCGACGGTATCAATCGCCGGATTTGTTAATGCTGGCAATCCTACCCGCTCGAATTCCGCACTCAAGAATGGATAATCAAAGTTCACGTTGTGGGCGACGATGACTGTTTTGGCAAGGCGTTTGGCAAGATGCGGGGCAATTTCGGCGAAGTAAGGCGCCGCAACAAGATCGTCTGGCCGTATGTGGGTCAAACGCTGGATTGCCACAGGGACCTGGCGATCAGGGTTGACCAGCTGATCGATTGTGGCGATCAATTGCCGATTCTGGACGAACGCGCAGCCGATTTGGATGATGCGATCGCCATTTTTGACGGTGGTGCCGGTTGTTTCAAGGTCAAGCACCGCATAGATGGTGTCTGAAGACATGACTTCACTCGTTTCGTTAATAATGTATTTATTTTACTATTCTTGGGTGCCCTTGGCTACGGCGACTGTAGTGCCATGCACCAACGAAACCAGGAAGCGGCCAGCAATCGGGCGTGGTTGCATTAACGCTAACGCCTGGGCATAGAGTTGAAGCTGTTCACTGTAGCGCGGCAGCAAGGCTTGCGCATCCGCGACCCGATCAGTTTTGTAGTCAAACACGACCAAGCCGGCAGGCGTGTCGATGAAACCATCGATGATCCCGTGAACCATAATATCGTTGTCAGTATCGGTGGCCATGGCGGTAAACACGGCGCTTGCGGGCAGGAGCATGGAAAACGCGACTTCTCGTTGCAGTGAATCAGCATGTTGCGCGATCAGCTGACCGAAGTCGGACTGACAAAATGCCACAAGCTCTGGAATGTTGATCGCGGCGGCCACCTCTGGCACGATCTGATCAGCTGCTTCAAGTGCCGTGATGCTGGCCTGAATACCAGCCGCATCAGGCTGTTGCCAATCGAGCTGTTGTAACACCCGGTGGGTTGCCGTTCCGATCGCAGTCGCGGAGACGCTTTGGGGCTGGGCGAGAAACTGAGGCGTGGCAAAGTCGCTGACGAAACGGTTGCCTGTAAGTTGCCGCCCGCTCGTAACCAGCTCGGTATTGGTCGGATCCTCATTTTGTGCCCGCTTGATCTCCGTGACACTTTGAAACCCAGTCGTCTTCGTCGCTTCGCGGTATGGGTACTGCCAGTTAAACCACGCATCAACATCTAGATCAAGCGCTGGCTGGTGTGGGGCGGTCGCTTTCGTGGGTTGTTCGCCGCTTGATAACTCTTGAGGCGTGGCAAATGTCAGCTTGACCTGCGCGCCGAACGCTTCCGGCGTGCCTGCCCCACCCAGCGCCGGGGTCCGCAACAATGCCATCAATAACCAATCTAAGTAACTCTTAGCTTTGGCCCGTAGTTGGGCTGGTAGAAGTTGATCACTGACGCCTTGCGCACTTTGCCAGGGTTTCAATGCCGCTTCTTGGGAGTGCACAGTGCCGACAATGTACAAATATTGCTTGGCACGCGTCAAAGCGACATAGAGCAGGCGCATCTCCTCGGCCAGCAACTGCGAGCGCTTTTGCGTCTTTGCTTGGAGATATTGCGGTAACTGATAGCGTACAGCAGTTTGAGGATCAGTCCACTGAATCCCAGCCAAGGTTGGGGTTAAGATTGTTGTCGCCGACAGATCCATCAAGTTGAACTGCTTTTCCGCTGCCAGCAAGAACATCACCGGGAACTCAAGCCCCTTGCTGGCGTGAATGGTCATCAACGATACCGCGTCGACGTCGGGATCGACGGTCACCGCAGTGTCGAGGTCCTTATCCTTTTTCTGCATCAGCTCGATGAAATGGATGAAGGCAAACAGCCCGCGGAAGCCCCCATTTTCATAATTGGCCGCTCGGCTTGCCAATGCCCGTAAGTTGGCTTGACGTTGATTGCCACCAGGCAGGCTCCCGACATAATCGAGATAGCCGAACTCATCGTAGCAGCGCCAAATCAAATCGACAAGCTCGTGTTCCTTGGCAAAATCACGTAAGCCTGTCAGTTGTTGCTGGAAGCGTTCGGCCTTGGTTTGAGTTTGCTTGCGCCAAGTTGAAGCAGCGGGTGCAGCCAAGAATGCTTCCCAAGCATCGTCGAAGCTTGCCTCTGGTTTGGCTAGGCGAATCAGTGCGAGTTGATCGGCCGACATGCCGACCAACGGCGAACGCAACGCCGCGACTAGAGGAATCTCTTGGTGCGGGTTGTCGATCAGCCGCAGCAAACTCAGCATGGTCATCAATTCCGTCGTTTTGAAGTAGTTTTGAGCGTCGGCTACCACGATTGGAACGTTGGCCGCCGCAAAAACGCTTTGAATCGTCACATTTTGGCTGTGGCTACGGACGAGTAATGTGATGTCGCGGTACTGGATACGACGAGTTTTCCACGTCTGGGTCTGCTTGTCGAAGCCATCATACAACACGGCATCTGGGTCGTTCACGAGCGTCTGAATCTTGGCGATGACCCGCTGAATCTGGCGAACCGTTTTA
>CAKQZO010000162.1 GCA_934293835.1 uncultured Lacticaseibacillus sp.
AGATGCGGATCGTCAAGAAATGACATTGAATGCCACCGTCCGCAAGCAGGCGGATGCCGATCTGTATCAAGCAAAGCAACAAGCCGAAGCCAACAAGGCCGCATCGATTGCGAGCGCCCAAGCGTCAGCCGAGCAGGTGCGTCTTCAGGCGGAAGCGCAAGCGGCCCAGGTCAAGCTGGCGGCCGACGCGCAGGCGCACCAAGTCGAAGTCCAAGGGCAAGCGGAAGCTAACGCCACGACTCTGACAGGGGAAGCGCAAGCGGCCAAGACGCGGGCCATCGGGCTGGCCGATGCGGAAGCCACCGAGAAGAAGGCAGCCGCTTTGGCGAAGATGAACGAATCCGGGAAACTCCAGATGCTCTTAGACGTCCTACCACAGCTGTTTGCGGCTAATGCCGAAGCCTATAAGAACGTCGAACATCTCACGCTGTATGGTCAAGGCGATCTGACCGGTCAAAGTGTTGAGAATATGGCCAAACAACTCGACCAGTTGCACACAATGACGGGCATTGATGTGGCTGACATTTTGAACAGCACGATCGCGACCAAGGCTGGCGTCAAAGATGTGGCTGAGGCAGTCGAAGAGAAGTAACGCAAAGAGGCTGCGTGGCAGCCTCTTTTTTTGGGGGGAAATCATGCGAAGAATTCGGGTGCTTGAAGGGCTCTTGTTCCTGACGTTCGCCTTGTTGGTTGGCGGACATCGTGCGCAGGCTGCGCAGTCGCGCTATGTCTACGATCACGCAGGCGTCTTATCACCGATGACGATTCAAAAAATCGACCAAATCAACAAGTACACCTTGGCAGAGTTACCGGGAAAGCCAGTCTTACCAGTCGAAATTTACAAGAAGATTCCCGGGAATGAGGCGACCGCTGATTATAAGGTCCGTCGTTTCGAACAGCTTGGCATTGGCCGCAAAGGCTGGGATAATGGACTGTATTTCGTCATGGCAACGGAGACGCACAAGTACGGCCTAGCCACAGGATATGGCCTGGAAAGTGCCTTGCCCGATGCAGAAGCCAGCAACATCGTGACCCCGGCCGTGAAGACTCGGCTGCGGTCCGGCGATTATGACACTGCCGTCATGCAGATCGTGGCCAGCATTCGCGACCGCCTTGTCGCAAACCGAAGCGCGATCATGACCCCAGCCGATATTGCCGCACACCGGCGCAAGCATGCATTGATCGTGGCTGCGGTCGTGATCGTGCTCTTAATTCCGGTTGGCTTAATTTGGCGCCACCGCCGCCGGACGCGCAGGTTGCGCACGCTTTTCGTCGGTGGAATCAACAACCACCTGCCGTTGTATCAGGCGCTTTCTGCGACTTGGCGCGAGCGGTTCCGGCACCAGGTGACTGCGCCGTGGTTTGCGGCCATGCCGCAGGCGCCAGAAATATGGTTAGCGAGTGCCTTCATGCGTTTTGTCCGCATCAACTTAGGCGCGCTGGTGGCAGATATGCAGCCCAGCGCGCCAGAGCCGCTGTATGTTTATCAGATGCTAGATGCTGATGCGTTGCGATCTTATGATGACGCAGGCAAGTCGGTACCCACACTCGAAGCGTATCTGCGTGTGGTTGCACCGGCCTTCGTTACCAGCTTGGCGCCAGTGCGCCAATACATGCCGGCATTCACTGAGTGGGCCAAAAGCGTTGCCTTGGCTCAGCAACAAGCCGTTTGGGCAGCATTTGCCCAAAGCGTTCAGCCACAAGATGCCGCTCAGCTCGCGGACCCGGCCACCCAGAAACTGGTCTTCACCACAATTTTGGCAGACCTTAACGGCGAAGACGTCAGTGCCACGGACTGGGCGTTGATGCCGCTTTGGGTGCAGACCGATTATGACTCGACCGACGATAGCGATGATGACCATGATGATTTCGGTTCCGGCGGCGGTTTCGACGGCGATTGGTGAGAAGCGTTTGATGCGGCCAGAAGCTGATCCGCACATTGACAAATGGCGTTCGCTTGAGTATTCTCAATAGGTAAACAAGACATCCGTTGCCATTGACGCTTTAGAAGAGATCACCCAAGCGAGTCGGGGAAGGTGTAAGCCCGACAACGATCGATAAGACACAGCCGAGGCAGAAATTTTTCCGGTAGCCACCGTTATGGCTGAGTAAAATCACAAGGTGGTACCGTGTTCGCACCCTTCGTTCAGGCGAGGGGTGTCTTTTTTTACGGATGAATCTAATCAAAAGAGGGACAACTATGAACTACCAACGACCAAAAGGCACCGCCGACATCTTGCCGGGCCAAAGCCAACTTTGGCAGCAAGTCGAAGCCACCGCGCGCCAAATTCTTAGCCGTTATCGGTACGAAGAAATTCGCACGCCGCTGTTCGAAAACGTTGAGGTTTTCTCGCGCTCTGCTGGCGACACTAGCGACATCGTGACCAAAGAAATGTACACCTTCGAAGACAAGGGCGGCCGCATGATGGCGCTGCGCCCAGAAGGCACCGCGGGCGTGGTGCGGGCTTATGTCGAAAACAAGCTCTACGGCCCTGAACACGCTAAGCCGGTCAAGGTCTTCTACATGGGCTCGATGTTCCGCTATGAGCGGCCACAATCCGGACGGCAACGTGAATTTCATCAGATCGGGGTCGAAGCGTTCGGGGCGACCAGTCCGGTGCTAGACGCTGAGGTGATCGCCTTGGCCAAGGACCTCCTCGTGGCGATGGGGGCGACCAAGCTGCGTTTTGCGATCAACACCTTAGGCGATCCTGAGAGTCGCAAGGCCTATCATCAGGCCCTGGTTGACTTCTTGACGCCATTTGCGGATGAGCTGTCGGCTGATTCGAAGGTGCGCCTAGTCAAAAATCCGTTGCGAGTGCTCGATTCTAAGGACAAGCACGATCAAGAAATCGTCGCCAACGCACCGAAAATCCTCGACTATCTCACCCCTGAAGCGCAGGCCCATTTTGACGGTGTACGCCAGAACCTCGAAAATCTGGGGATCGATTATGTGGTCGATGCCGACATGGTGCGCGGGCTGGATTATTATAACCACACGATCTTCGAGGTCATGTCTGGCGATCCGGTCTTCGGCGGCGGTTACACGACCATCTTAGGTGGTGGCCGCTACAACGGCTTAGTCGAAGAGCTCGGCGGGCCCGAGACCCCAGGTGTTGGGTTTGCGATGGGCGTCGAGCGCTTGATGCTCTTGATGCAAGGCAAGCAAAAGCCGGCGGAGTTGCCGGCCTACATCGTCGCCATCGATGAAGCCGCGGCACCGACCGCGTTGCGGCTCGCCCAGGCGATCCGCGCGCAAGGGTTTGCCGTGGATATGGACTACCTCGGCCGCAAAGCCAAGGCGCAATTCAAGTCTGCCAACAAGGCAGGAGCGCGCCTGGTCTTGACGCTTGGAGAAAGCGAGCTGGCAGACAAAACCGTGCAGGTCAAGGACATGGCAGACGGTGAACAGCAAACCGTTGCCCAAGCTGTCGTGACCGAGCAGTTCGCAACACTATACAAAGAAACTCTGGAGGAATAATCGTGGCCAAACGTAGTTATTATGCAGGCGACGTCACCGAAGCGCATTTAGGCGAAACCGTGACGCTTAAGGGTTGGGTGCAAAAGCGCCGGGACCTGGGGAATCTGATTTTCATCGACTTACGCGATCGCGCAGGGATTGTCCAACTTGTCTTTTCTCAAGCAATCGACGCGGCGGCTTTGACTGTTGCCGAAGACTTGCGCTCCGAATTCGTCGTCGAGGTGACTGGGTTGGTGCAGGCGCGAGAAGGTGCAGCCATCAATGCCAAGATGAAGACTGGGAAAGTCGAAGTCGAAGTGCACGCCATCAAGATCTTGAACAAGGCCAAGACCCCGCCATTTGAGATCGCCGATGACATCTCTGCAAGCGAAGAAACCAAGCTCAAGTACCGCTACTTGGATTTGCGTCGGCCGGAGATGCAAAAAGGGCTGATCTTGCGCTCAAAGATCATGACCGCCACCCATGCCTACTTCGACCAACAAGGCTTCATCGATTTGGAGACGCCGACGTTGACCGCCTCCACGCCTGAAGGGGCACGGGACTATCTGGTGCCTTCACGTGTGTATCCAGGGAGCTTCTATGCCTTGCCGCAATCGCCGCAACTGTTCAAGCAGCTGTTGATGGGGGCAGGCTTTGACCGTTATTACCAGATCGCGCGGTGTTTCCGCGATGAAGATCTGCGCGGCGATCGGCAACCAGAATTCACCCAGATCGATATGGAAACCAGCTTCTTGACTGCTGAAGAGATCCAAGACC
>CAKQZO010000163.1 GCA_934293835.1 uncultured Lacticaseibacillus sp.
ACCTTGCTTACCAGCAAGGGCTTACTCCAAAAGTATCACGAAGCACGTTTCGCTAAGAAATAAGGGCAAGGGCTGTGGATATCGCAACGCTGATTAGAGCAATTGTGACCCCATTAGTTACCCATCCCGAAGCCATCGACATTCAACGTCATGAGACGTCGGAATATATGGCTTTCGACTTGACGGTGGCGCCGGATGATGTCGGCCGGGTCATTGGCAAGAACGGACGTGTTGCCCAAGCGGTACGGACGATCGTTTATGCAGTTAAGTCGCCGTACACCAAGCGTGTACGCTTAAATATCCTGGATGCACCGCATTCAGGGAAATAAAAGTGGCCGGTGTTAGCCGGCCGCTTTTTGTTTGTTTGTGAGAATGACGGTTGTATGCTATTCTTTGTCCGGACACTATCTTGAAGAGCAAATGGAGTGAAATATCATGCCAGCACTATACCACGTCGGCAACATCGTCAACACCCATGGCATCAAAGGGGAGTTGCGAGTGGTTGCGACGACAGATTTTCCAGAACAGCGCTTCGCTAGCGGCGCAAGGCTGGTGATCGACACGACCCCGAATACGAACGTGACAGTTGCTTCCAGCCGCAAACACAAGGGCTTTGTTTTGGTCACGCTTGAAGGTTATGACAACATCAACATGGTCGAGGCGTTCAAAGGACATACGCTGAACGTCACCGAGGCGGAGCAGCAGGCCCTCGCTGAAGGAGAGTATTATTATCGTGATATCATCGGGTTACATGTGATCGATCAACATGACTCGGAGCTTGGCGTGGTCTCGGAGATTCTCAGTCCCGGCGCTAATGATGTGTGGGTGATCCCGCGACGTGGTCAAAGCGATATTTTGTTACCGTTTTTGAAGAGCGTGGTGCTCAGCATCGACGTGGCGAACAAGGTCGCACATGTTGAGGTACCGGAAGGGTTGATCGACGATGCAAATTGACGTGCTGAGCCTGTTTCCCGATATGTTTGCGCCATTGACCCAAAGCATGATCGGCAAGGCCGTCGATAACGGTTACGTCGATTTTAATGTTGTTGATTTTCGCCAATATTCGCATGATAAGCACCACCACGTCGATGATACGCCGTATGGTGGTGGTGCGGGCATGTTGCTGAAGCCAGAGCCGATTTTTGAGGCGATGGCCGCACTTGATAAAGATCGGCCTGGCCCTAAGCGAGTCATCCTACTCGATCCAGCAGGGCGCAAGTTCGATCATGTCGCTGCCAAAGAACTCGCGCAAGAAGAGCATCTGGTTTTCATCTGTGGACATTACGAAGGCTATGATGAGCGGATTCGGACGCTGGTCACCGATGAATTCTCAATCGGAGACTTTGTGTTGACCGGAGGTGAGTTGCCTGCCATGATGATGATCGACGCGACCGTTCGCTTTGTGCCAGGGGTGTTGGGTAACGTGGAAAGCGCGGCAACTGACAGTTTTGAGAACGGTTTGCTGAATTATCCAGAATATACGCGCCCGCCGGTTTATCATGATATGCCAGTACCGGAAGTGCTTCAAAACGGCAATCATCAGCTGATTGCTGAGTGGCGACTCAAAGAATCGCTGCGCCGGACGCTGCAACGGCGGCCAGATCTGCTTGAACAGCTCGAACTTGATGAGCACGCCGAGAAACTCTTGCGCATTGTCCGCAACGAGGAGCAGGCGCGTGCGCGAGGTGAACAGATTTAGAAATACAGGGCTGAGCCACCAGATGCGGTCTGCATTGGTGGCTCAGCCCTGTTTGGATTCAAAGCCGATTAAACGGGTTGTTGCAAGAGATCGAGCCATTGCTGGGTGATGTTGGCCAGCTTGAAGTCGGCCGCACGGCGCAGAGATTGATGTGCGTAGTGAGTGCGCAAGGCCTTTGAGTCGATCATCGCGTTGAGATGTTCGATGAAGTCGTTAGGATCGGCCGGCCGTGTTAAGATGCCAAATTCGTTATCGCCGATGAACTCTTGAGAGCCGGTGTTGGTCATCGCGACGATTGGTAGCCCGGCGGCCATAGCCTCGCCGATAACAAGCGGCATGCCTTCCCAACGAGACGTCGAAACAAAGATGGCAGCCTCTGCATAGTGAGCCTGTAAGGCCGCGTCATGAAGGGGCCCGCGGAAATCGATGACGTCATCGAGTGCCCAAAACGTACGCAGTTGATCAAATACGGCCATATCCTCGGGTGTGCCACTCCCCGCAATGGCAATTTTCCAGCCTGGACGCAACCGTCTTGCGGCGGACAATAAGAGATCAATGCCTTTGTGCTCGATGGCGATGCGACCAGTAAACGCGATGCGATGCGCCTCCAGATCTGCGTGGCGTGTGGGTTGTAAGGTGATTGGATTGTAGATTTTGAGCGTGTGCGGGTTGAATTGGGAATACTCGCTCAGATCGCTTGCGGTCAGTACGACTAAGGAATCAACTGCCGCCAAACCATCGCGGAACTCGCCTCGCATATGGCCGTAGTAGTCTTCTGTATAGGTGTTAAAATTATTGTGCATCCACCCAATGAGGTGCAACCTGGGTAAGGCTTTTTTGATTAGTGGCGCGAAGCTTGTGAGTAATCCTGCTGGTAGGATGATCGCGTCGATGTGGTGCGTATCTGCAGTATCGATCAAGGCGTTGATTTGCTGTTCGTAGACCTGATAAGGATGGTCGCCAAAAAAGTTGAGTAATTGCGGATCTGCCGGGGGATCGGCGATGATTAACGGTGCATTCAAGGTGAAATATTGTGGGGCATCTGCAAGCGAGAAGTAGAGTAGATCAAGATGTTGCGCCAAAGCGTTGCCAAGGACGGTTGATGCACGCTTGACGCCATCCATAACGACATTTTCTAATGCAATCATGACTTTCATGACCAGACCTCCTTACTGTACTGATTTTAAGTTAGCATGTGAATGGAAGCCTTGTCAATTTTCACGACGCGTGATGAATACTTTCAAAATTGTGCTTGGCGTCACCTTTCTTGACACCAGCGCGTGTGTGAGACTTCGCTGCGTGGTAACATTGGCTTATACCAATTCTTTAAAGTAAAGAAGGTTGTTAGCATGCGACAGATCGGACTTTCGATTTATCCGGATCACAGTGACAATGAGGCGAACATCAACTACCTGATGCTTGGCCAAAAATATGGGTATACGAGACTCTTTATGAGCATGTTGGAGATTCAAGGTGGTATCGAGGCGACACAGGCAAAGTATAAGCAGATCATCCTTGCGGCCAAGGCGATGGGTTATCAAGTCTTCATCGATGTGAATCCGAGAATTTTTGCCCAACTGCAGATTAAGCCGACAGAGTTGGCATTTTTCGCAACGCTTGGTGTCACCGGGATTCGGTTAGATATGGGCTTTGATGGCGCAACTGAGGCGCGGTTAACCTACAATGATCAAGGGTTGATCATTCAGTTGAACGAAACGAATGATGTTGACTACCTCACCAACATCATGACGTATCGACCAGCGTCAGACTTTTTGTCTGGGTGCCACAATTTCTATCCCCAGCGGGGAACCGGAATCGACGAGGCTTATTTTGAACGGTGCAGTCGCCGTTTTCGGCGCTTCAACTTGCGTAGCGCCGCATTCATCTCAAGTCACCAAGGGACGATCGGGCCATGGGATGTAGCGGATGGACTGCCGACGATGGAGATTGATCGAGATCTGCCGATCGCCGTGCAAGCCAAGCATTTGTTTGCAACGAACTGGGTCGATGATGTTTTGATTGGTAACGCTTATGCCAGTGAGACCGAGCTGGCGGCGGTGGCGAAGGTGAACCGCTACCAGCCTGAGCTGACAGTCGTGTTGGCTCCACAGGCCAGCACACTTGAACGCCAGATTGTGTTGAAGACTCAACATGAACGGCGTGGGGATATTAATACTCAGACGGTTCGCTCAACTGCACCACGAACCACTTACGCTGGACAAGCGACACCATGCCGTGATCACGAAGGCGAGTTTCAACGTGGCGATGTTGTTATCGGTAATGCCGATTTTGGGGTATATGCCAATGAGCTGCAGATTGTGTTGCAGCCACATTACGATGCGCGTAAGAATTATGTTGGTCATATTGCCGAAGATGAGCTGCTTTTATTAGCCTATCTGAAACCATGGACCAAATTTCGCCTGATTGCGGGATAACATCATGTGTGGCAGATTGTCAAACTAAGTGCAACACTTTATCAAAGAAAACCTCAGATGGGCTTTTATAGTCTAAAACCTTTCT
>CAKQZO010000164.1 GCA_934293835.1 uncultured Lacticaseibacillus sp.
GCTCGGTACCGGCCTGTTGGAACGTAACATCAGCGGAATATTCGGGTACAAAAACGAGGCTGTGACTTCTGTCACGGCCCCTTTTTTTACGGAACTGATTTTTGGTCCCTTTTGCGGTTATCGTTGTAAGCTAAAATACACCTTGCCAAACTGGCGATCCGCCCACCAAGTCGCCAGCACGCTACCCACTAACAAAGCCAGCGCAAACCACCATGCGTGTAAGGTTCCCCCAACAAAGATCACCCCTAAGGCTACTGGCATTTCAGCAAGGATCGGCCACATCGTCGCGCTGGCAGTCGCATTTTTCTTCGGGTCAAACGGTTGGGCAAATGGTAAGCTGCGCCCGGCCAAGTTGCGGCCAAAAAACAAGCTCGCCGCATACAACCCGCCCATCATCGCCGGAAGGGCCACTAGCCCACTCCAACCAGTCGCCAAGCCAATCACCCCAAACCCGATGGTCAACGGCAACACCAAGCGACAATACATGGCCTGTGTGATCCCGCGCACTAAGTCGCCATGCGCGTCAAACGGCACATATTGAAACACCCGCATCGCTTCTGGATGTTCAGAAAAGCGTAAGTTGATTGCCGCCACCGGGATCGCCATGCCGATACTTGCCGCCAAATATGGTAAATAAGCTAAGAGACCCTTGAGCCCGCCACCATCACGCGCAAAGTTCAACGCAAAAACGATTGGCACCACCAAAGCGTAAGCAAATTGCGGATAAACCCGCAACTTGTATTCGCGCTCTTGGCGCAACAATTGCCAGCCTAAGGTGAAATACCCCAAGCGCGTCCGATCATGTACCAATACCTTGGCACACAGGCGGTAATACCACCCCACGCGCCCAACTGCACCATTGGCGGTGTCTAATTTGGCTAAGTATTGTTCAAACCGCGCGGCGTGCCAGGTGTAAAACCACACCCCCAGTGCCGGTACCACGACTGCCAACACTGCCGCGGCAACGACCAGCGGCTGACGCGCTTGAATCAATAGTGGCAAACCAGCGAACCATGCCGGTGGTGTCAACAGCCATGTCCAAGTCAGATGCACCCCGTGAGCCGAAAACAGCGCACTGGCCCCAAGGCGTGGCAACAACTGACTGGCAACATAAGCCCCGACAATCATGGCAATCTGCAAGAAGTTCAACAAGTTCTTCAGACGCTCGCCGTCAAACACCCGCAAAACTAACAAGTATACCAACAAAGCTAATACCAAGCAAAACACAGCCAGCAACAACTCAGCTAAGGCAAACAACCCCACCGCCAACACCCCTGATCGCAAGCCGACGACCACCAGTGCTGGCGCCCCTAAGGTGACCACGTTCAACAATAGATACCAACTGACGACCGCAATCCGCGCGGCATTGAGCGTCTGCGCATTGACCCCGCGGGTGAAGAACACCGCGCGGTCTTTGGGATCAAGCATCAACGTCGAGTACCCGGACAGCTGAGTCATAAAGACAATCAGCATCAATGTCGCCATATACGCCGTATCGCTATAGGCTAGGGGCAAATTCATCACCAGCAACAAGCACAAGAACACGCCGATCAATACGTTAAACAATAATGAGTTGCGCAACGCATGCGTGCTGGGCTTACTAGACAAAACCGCCAAAGCCGATGTTGGTGTTGCGATTAGCCAAAGTGAACTTGGTGGCGACGATCAAGTCGAATTGCGCCGCGTTGACCCCAAATGGCACGAGATAACGGCCGAATTTATGCGTCATGATCGCCACCACCTGTCACAACGTCAACGAAGGCGCGCGCCTTTTGGCCGTGTTCAGCAAAGCCAGTCATCTGATTGAACAATTCTTGCAGTGACAGGTCCACGTCTTGGGACAACTCGGCAAACGTCCCGTCAGCCACCACGCGCCCGCCATCAAGCAACAAGATGCGGTCAGAGAGCTTCTGCACCACGTCCATGATGTGGCTGGAATAGAAGATCGTCTTGCCGCGGTTGCGCAACTCTTGTAAGACTTCTTCAATCACGAGCACCGCGTTGGCATCTAAGCCATTCAGCGGCTCATCCCAAAACAAAATATCCGGGTCGTGCAATAGACTCGCACAGATCAACAACAACTGGCGCATCCCTTTGGAATACCCAGCAATACGCTGATCGATCGCCGCACCTAAACCCAATAGCTCAAGCATTTTTAAGGCCTTGTCTTCGGCCGCTTGTGCGGCCATCCCGTACAATTGACCGATCAAGCTCAAGTATTCCCGCGCGGTCAACGCCTCAAACAAATCTGCCCCTTCTGGTACATACCCGATGCGCCGCTTGTAAGTCGAATCATCTGGCGCCACGGTCTTCCCGAACAGCTCGATTTCACCGGCTGAAGCTGTGATCAGCCCTAAGATCAGCTTCACGGTCGTACTTTTGCCGGCACCATTGGGCCCGATATACCCGACGATCGTCCCTGGCGCGATCGCAAAACTGACATCTGCTAACACGGTTTTGCTCCCGAAACGCTTCTGCACCCCACGCAACTCGATCGCATTCTCCAAACTACCGCCTCCTTGAAATTTGCTTTCAGTATGCGCGCGCTCACATCAATTGTCGACTATTTCATCACCAGTCAAAAAGCGCCCTGACAAAAGTCAGAGACGCTTTCTAGTTCTACTTACCGCGGCTGTCTTCTTCGTTCATCTTCAGAATACTCATGAACGCTTCTTGAGGAACCTCGACGCTTCCGACCGCCTTCATCCGCTTCTTGCCGGCCTTCTGCTTCTCTAACAGCTTGCGCTTACGGGTGATATCGCCGCCGTAACACTTGGCTAAGACGTTCTTGCGATAGGCCTTGACCGTCGAGCGAGCAATGATCTTGTTGCCGATGGCCGCCTGAATTGGCACCTCGAATTGCTGGCGCGGGATGGTTTGCTTCAGCGAGGCAACGATCGCTTTGCCGCGGTCGAACGCGAAGTCCTTGTGCACGATCGTCGACAACGCATCGACTGGGTCACCGTTGAGCAAAATATCCATCTTGACGAGTTCAGACGCGCGGTAGCCAGTGATCTCGTAATCTAGACTCGCATACCCCTTGGTGGAAGACTTCAGGTCATCGAAAAAGTCGTAGATGATTTCGCTGAGAGGCAGGTTATAAATCACATTGACGCGGTACTTATCCAGGTAGTCCATCGTGACGAATTCGCCGCGCTTGCGCTGCGCGATCTCCATCACCGGGCCGACGTAATCGTTGGGCACCATGATGCTGGCCTTGACGTATGGCTCGCGAATCTCTTTGATTTCACTGGAATCTGGAAGCTCAGACGGATTATCGATGGTGATCGTCGTCCCATCAGTCTTGTCGACTTGATAATCAACCGAAGGCGCGGTCATGATCAGATCTAAGTCGAACTCCCGCTCCAGGCGTTCTTGAATCACGTCCATGTGCAACAAGCCCAAGAAGCCGACACGGAACCCGAAGCCCAAGGCCTGCGACGTTTCCGGCTCGAATTCAAGCGACGCATCATTCAGCTGTAACTTCTCGAGGGCCTCGCGCAAATCGGTGAACTTGGCGTTATCGACTGGGAAAACCCCGGAATACACCATCGGCGTGATCTGCCGGAAGCCTTCCAAGGCTTTTTGCGCGGGGTTGGCCGCCAAGGTGACGGTGTCGCCGACGCGGGTGTCTTGAATCGTCTTGATGCTGGCGGTGATGTAGCCGACATCCCCGACCATCAAGAAATCGCGTTTGACAGCCTTGGGCGACATCACGCCGACTTCGGTGACTTCGAACTGCTTGCCGTTGGACATCAACTCGATCTTATCTCCCGGCCGCACCATGCCTTCCTTGACCCGCACCGCTAACACGACCCCGCGGTATGAATCATAGACGGAATCGAAGATCAACGCTTCCAGTGGTGCATCGAGGTCGCCGCTTGGTGCTGGGATATCTGAGACGATTCGCTCCAAGACCTCAGGGATGCCAAGCCCGGTTTTGGCAGATGTCAGGACCGCCTCTGAGGCATCCAGTCCGATCATCTCTTCGATCTCTTCTTTGACCACATCCGGTTGCGCACTCGGCAAGTCGATCTTGTTGATGATCGGTACGATTTCCAGATCGTCGTCTAAGGCGAGATAAACATTCGCCAGTGTCTGGGCCTCGACTCCTTGCGCGGCATCGACCAGAAGCAGTGCGCCTTCACACGCCGCCAACGACCGCGACACCTCGTAGGAGAAATCGACGTGCCCAGGCGTGTCG
>CAKQZO010000165.1 GCA_934293835.1 uncultured Lacticaseibacillus sp.
ATATGGCACCTGCGCCGCTTGCAAGGCGCCTGCGAACATCAGCGTGTTAACTGCAGGCACCGCCCCGTCGTCGGCAGTCGTCCAGATGAATGTCGGCGGATTCTGCGCCGTCACTCGCTTCTCCAGCGACTGGTCGCTGGCGTCAACCCCTTCCCCAAGCAGGTTCGTGAACGAATCCCGATGGGCGAACTCGCCACTGGTGATGACGGGATAGCACAGCAACAGGCCATCCGGGCGACTCACCTCTGGCTGGTAACCGGCATCGACCAAGACCGGCGCACTGGCCATGCACGCCAGACTCGCGGCCAGATGCCCACCGGCAGAAAAACCGGCCACTAAGACGCGCTGCGGGGTCAGCCCCCACTCGGCTGTGTGTGCCCGCACCAACGCCACGGCGGCCGCCAACTGGCGCAAGGCGTGCGGATAACGCACCGGCGCAACCGCATAGTCGAGGACGAAAGCCGCAAAGCCTTGCGTCACTAGCTTCAACGCGACCGGCTCGCCTTCGCGCGGCGAAACGAAGTGGTACCCCCCGCCGGGACAGATCACGATCGCCGGGCGCGTCTGCTGATCGAGCCGCTCGGGCAAGTAGGCGGTCAAAGTCGCCGCGGGACTGCCCGCCGGCTGAACCTGCAACTGTTTGATTTCCATTAAATAACCTCCGTCTCAATTCTTACGGGTGATCGCGATCGATCCGTAGTGCTTGCGCAACCGCCGCACCAAGCTCGCAGCATCCTTGGGTGTGCTACTGCGATAGGCCACCGTGTGAAACCGCGTGATGGTGAAGTTGGTTTCCGGCTCCGCGAACAACGCGGCCAGCTTGGCCGGAGTCAAGCCAAAAGCGACAACATAGGCCGGCAAAGCGGCCGTCGCGTAAAATCGCCAGTACCCCTGCCAAGCGGCAATCAGCCACACCACGACCAGAATCGTGGCGACCACCAAGACATTCACCCCGATAAACCACCGATTGAACATCAGAAAAGGGATCCCGAATGTCGCCAAGGTTCCAGGAATCACAATCAAGACCAGATACGCCAGCGTTTTAAGCCATACCTTCACCATCGCCTAATCTCCTTGTCCAAATCAGTATACCATTGTCGGGACAAATTCTCAGAAGCAGGAACAAATCAGCTTTATTCTGTGTTTTTAAGTAAATGATTAGCTTGCATGCCAGATGTTGCGCTATAATAATGCTGTAACCGCAGACAAAGCAGGAGGCTCACATGGCTTATCAAACAATCAATCCCTATACCAATGAAACGCTGAAGACATATCCCAATGCAACTGATGCCGAGCTTGAACAGACGCTGGCGACCGGCCACGCCTTGTACAAGACCTGGCGCAACGAGACCCCAGCCAGCCGCCAAGCCGTGTTGCATCGCGTCGCCGACTTGATGCGTGCGCAAAAAACGGCGCTGGCCACCACGATCACCAAGGAAATGGGCAAGTTGATTGGCGAGGCCGAAGCTGAAGTCGAGCTGTGCGCCGACATCGCCGATTACTTCGCCGACCAAGGGGCCAAGTTCCTCGAACCCACCCCACTGAAAACCGATGCCGGCAAGGCGTACTTCGTGAAGCAAGCCGTCGGGGTCTTGGTCATGGTCGAACCTTGGAACTTCCCTTACTATCAGATCATGCGCGTCTTCGCGCCGAATTATGTGGTCGGCAACCCGATGATCCTGAAGCACGCCTCAACGACACCAAGCTGCGCGGCCGCATTCGCCGCCGTCGTGCGCGAGGCCGGCGCCCCAGAAGGCGCCTTGACCAACTTGTTCATCAACTACGATCAGGTCTCCGCTGCCATCGCCGATCCCCGCGTCGCCGGAGTCGCCTTGACCGGTTCCGAACGTGGTGGTGCCGCAGTCGCCAAAGAAGCCGGCGAGAACCTCAAAAAGTCAACGATGGAACTCGGTGGCAATGACGCCTTCATCATTTTGGATGATGCCGACTGGGATGAGGTCAAGAAGGTTGCGCCACAAGCCCGCTTGTTCAACGCCGGCCAGGTCTGCTCCGCTTCCAAGCGCTTCATCGTCATGGCCGACAAATACGACGAGTTCGTTGCCTATATGAAGGCAGAGTTTGCTAAGGTTCGCCCTGGCGACCCATTAGATCCGAACACGACCCTTGCTCCGTTGTCTTCGGCCAGTGCCAAGACGAAGCTGGTCAAGCAGATCGACGCCGCGATCGCAGCCGGCGCGACCCGCGTCATCGGTGACCAGCCGATCGACTTGCCGGGTCAATTCGTCCCGGCGACGATCCTGACAGACATCACCAAGGACAACCCCGCCTACAACACCGAGATGTTCGGCCCAGTTGCCGCAATCTACAAGGTCAACTCTGAAGAAGAAGCGATCGCCTTGGCCAATGACTCAAGCTACGGCCTAGGTTCTACCGTTTTCTCCGCCGATCCTGAACACGCCGACCGCGTCGCCCGCCAAATCGAAGCGGGGATGACCACTATCAATCGTGCCTGGATCACCGCTCCAGAACTGCCATTCGGCGGGGTCAAGAACTCGGGGTACGGGCGCGAGCTTTACCAACTCGGCTTGGATGCCTTCGTCAATGAACACTTGATTCTCAATGCTCAGGGCTAAAATATTACCAAATTGATATCACTATTATTTTTTCAGAAAATAGCCCCATCTGGCATGAAATCATGGTAAGCTATAGCTGTGGTACGTAATCTGCCACGCAATCAATTTCGTCATTTCATGCGCGCCACCTCCTACTGCTCGGGAGGTGGCGTTTTTGCATGGCGGTAAGCACTCAAATATTGATTGGATAGGAACACCATACATTTTGTGGTACGATAGCCTCAACATAAGCAAGCGTCTCATAATAAACTGTGATAAAACGAAGGCGCCCTGTCTGGTTTAATATTTATAGTATGGTATAATTAATGCGTGAAGAAAACAGTGCATACTAGCACAAAGAGCCGCCATCTCTGCACAAGATGACGGCTCTTTTTTTGCCATTTCTGGCGTTTGAGCTAGATGGCAACTACTTGTGTCGATGCCGCTGATCTAGCCAATCAGCGAATAGTGCTGTGACTATTCCCACCACGCATGGGCCAACGATCACTGTGAAGAAAATGTCCATACTAGCACCCCCTTCCCGGGGCTAGTTGCCAGATAGAAGTATACCATAGCAACAATCTTGCGATATCACTCCCTGCCAGATTGACTCTCATCCGCTATTTTAAGTTTTATCCATCACCCCTACGCAACCCAAAAAACGAGACCCGGCCGCAGCCGAGTCTCGCTTCGTGTGTGATAAGTTACTTCTTAGCCTTAGAGGCGTGCAACATCTCGAGGGCGGCATCGTGGAAGCCAAAGCGCGGAATCAACCGAACGATGACTGTGGCGATGATCCCATAGACGATGACACAGCCGAAGAGGATCCAGAGGAACAGCGCTGGCGAAATCGCCATCAACGTTGGTGTGAACAAGGCGAACACCGCGGTCAAAGCCCGCGTTACCCCAAGCGAAATCCCGGTCATACTTGCACGGGCGTTAACAGGATAGAAGTCTTGCGTCCAGATCTTCCAGATCGGTTCGCCGATCCAGATGTAACCCACCATGTAAACGACGTAGCAGACAGAGAAGATGAACCAGTAAGCGGCGGACAGGCCGGCGATAAACATCGCCACAACGCCCATCGCTAAGCCACCAAAGACAAGGTAGTCACGGTACTTGGTCTCGGATGAAGATCAGGTTGGCGACAAAGCCCAGAATGTTCCCGATCATGGCCACCACCGTCGCGGTTGCAGCGGCTTGCTTATCAACCGTTACCAAGAAGTAGTTCAAGAACATCCCAAACGAGTTAGCAGGCAAGTTCCAGAACACATAATAAGCGGTCAGGAGAATCAGCGGAATCAAGACCCTCTTTTGGCTCAACAACTGGGCCAGCTTTGGTTTTTCTTCCGCGACCTTTTCCGTCCCTTCTTCGGTTTGGACTTCTTCAGCCAAGCCAGTTTCGATTTCACGGAACTTCTTGGAGCCGATCCGAACCAACCAGTTCAAGAAGGCAGCGACGGCGATGAAGCCGAACAGATACCGCACCGGCTGAATGTCCTTCATGCCGGCGGTCAGGAAGCCGATGAACTGTGACAAAATGATCCCGACTGTCCAGTAAAGCTGAGTCGAACTGATTGCCTTACCATAGTTGGCCTTATCCATCCGTTCAGAAATAACCGCCAAACT
>CAKQZO010000166.1 GCA_934293835.1 uncultured Lacticaseibacillus sp.
GGGTAACTCATTTCTATGGTTCCTATCTTATCGGGTAAATGTGGCGAAAGTGTGACGAAGAAATGAGACTTTAACGTTGCGTCTTGTTGTGGCTGTGGCTAGGGGCGGCATCTGCCAGCGCGTTGAGGGTGGCCATGTCCGCATCACTGATGGTGAAGTCTAGCTCAGTGTTGGCCTTGATGTGCGCCGCGCTGGTGGCTTTGGGCAAAGGCAACACGCCATTTTGTAAGACAAAGCGTAATGCAAGCTGGGCAACAGAAACCCCGTAGTTGTCAGCGAGGCCTTGAATCATCGGGTTGTTCAAGAGGTCGCCGGTCGCAAGCGGTGAATAGGCTTCGACCAAGATGCCGTGGGCCTTGGCGAACGCCGTGTTCTGCGGCTCGGTTGCGCCGATGTAGTATTGGATCTGATCGACTGCGGGGATGACATCCCCATAGTCGATCAGATTTTGCATGTCGTGGTCATCGAAGTTCGAGACCCCGATCGCGCGCGTCTGGTGATCCGCGTAAAACTGCGTCATGGTGTCCCACGCCACCAGGTTGGCTTTGTCGTGCCGCGTGCCCGGTTCGCGCCACGGCCAAGGCGCGTGAATCAGATAGAGGTCCAAGGCCGCGATGTCGAGGTTGTCCAAGGTGCGCTTGAAGTGTTCCTTGACCCCGGCCGCGTCTTTGACCTCGGCGGGCAGCTTGGAGGTGACAAAGACTGCGTCGCGAGGTAACCCGCTATCGCGCAGCGCCTTGCCGACGCTTTTTTCGTTGCCATAAACATAGGCGGTGTCTAGGTGCCGATAGCCGGCTTCGAGTGCTCGGGAAACCGCGTCGTAGGCGGTCGGGCCGTCTGGAATCTGCCAGGTGCCAAAGCCGACTTGCGGAATCTTGACCCCGTTATTGAGCGTGAATGTCTGCGTGAGAATTGTCATGAGGCGTCCTTTCTATTGATCACATCGTGAGTAAGTGCTATCCCCGCCTAGTATAGGCCATTATGGTAGCGCAAACAAATGGGGCTTTGGAACGTAACATCACTATCATTTTGGTGAGTAGTGGCGATGCAAAAATGCCTCCCGCAACCCGGTTGAGGGTAGGGAGGCATCGATAGCGGCTATGCGCGGTTCAAATACCGCTTCAAGAATTCTTGCGTGGCAGCTTCGCGTGGCTGGTCGAAGATCTGCTCCGGCGAGCCGGCCTCGGCGATGACGCCTTGGTTCATGAAGACGACCCGGTCGGAGACATCTTTGGCGAACTGCATCTCGTGGGTGACGACGATCATCGTCAACCCGGTGTCGGCCAAGGCCTTCATCGCGTTGAGGACATCGTCGACCATCTCGGGATCAAGCGCGGAAGTCGGTTCGTCGAACAACAAGACTTCGGGGTCCATCGCAACCGCCCGGGCGATCGCGACGCGTTGTTTTTGCCCCCCAGAGAGTTGATCCGGCTTGGCGTTGACGAAGGGATCCATGCCGACTTGTTTCAGCAACGTCAAGGCGTGGGCCTTGGCCTCGCTAGCGTTGCGCCGCAACACGGTGGTTTGCGGGGTGACGACGTTGTCTAAGACGGTCAAGTTGTTGAACAAGTTGAATTGTTGGAAGACCATCCCGACGGCGGCGCGGTAATGCGGCAGGTCGAAGGCCTGACCCAAGATGCTTTTGCCGTGGAAAAGGATGTCGCCGCCTGTCGGTTCCTCCAGCAGGTTGATGTTGCGCAACAGGGTCGATTTCCCGGAACCGGAACGACCGATGATCGAGACGACTTCGCCTGGAAGCACGTCGAAGTTGATGTCGGTCAACACCTCGTGGGTCCCGAAGGCTTTCTTGAGGTTTTGGACTTGGATGATGGGTTCTGCCATTAGTTTTCAGCCTCCTTCGGGGTTTCGATCTGCATCTGGTTGTTCATAACGTTATAGTTCTTCGGCCCGTCGATGTGCCGTTCGATCAAGCGGAACAGGCGCGAAATCGTGAAGGTCAACAGCAGGTAGATGCCACAGACAATCAGGTAGGTGTGGAAGAACTGGAAGTTCTGGCCGGCCACGGTTTCAGCAGAGAAGAACAGTTCGGAAACCGAGATGACCGACAGCACGGAGGTATCCTTGATGTTGACGATGAATTCGTTGGTGACGGCTGGCAGCGAGTTGCGTACCGCCTGCGGTAAGACGACCTTCATCATCGTCTGCAAGTGCGTGAAACCCAAGGCGTGGGCGGCTTCGAATTGGCCTTCGTCCACGGAGATGATCCCGCCGCGGATGATTTCGGAGATGTACGCCCCGGTGTTGATGGAGACGATCACCAGCGCGGCCATCGTTTTGTTCATATTCAAGCCGAACGCTTGAGCGGCGCCGTAGTAAAGCACGGCGGCCTGCACGATCATTGGCGTGCCCCGGAAGACTTCGATGTAAACCGATAGCAGCCAGTTGATGAACCATTGAAGGCCCCGCTTGCCTTTGGTCTTCGGCTTGGGAATCGTGCGGATGATCCCGACGAGTAAGCCGATGACAAACCCGACGATCGTCCCAATCAGAGAAATCAGCAGGGTCATGCCGGTACCGCGTAGCAACATCGGGCCGTATTGCTTCAAGATGTTCATGAACCAGTTGCCTTGGCTAGACGTGTTCGGTTGAACGGCAACGGCTTCTTTCATCATTTTGTCGCGCTGGGCAGGGGAGATCTTGGCGAGTTCGGCATTGATCTTGGCCTTGTCGGGATCGCCTTTGCGCAGCCCGATGGCCAGATCGACGTCTTCGGGGTTGGTCTTGAAGCCGTTGGCCTTGGAGAACTTGAGGTAAGTCAGGTTGGGATTGGCGTCTTGGGCGGTGATCCCTTCAGGCACTTCGGAGACGTAACCGTCGATGGTGCCGGACTCCAATGCGACCCGCATCGCCGGGAAGTTGTTCATTGCTTCTTCTTTGACGACGCCTTTCATCTGCTTGATGGCTTGGTAATGGAAGGTCGATAATTGCGCGGTGATCTTGGCGCCTTTGAAGTCTTGAATGCTCTTGGCCCTAGCGAATTTGCTATCGCGGCGGACGACGACCGTCAGCTTCGAGGCGTAGTAGGTGTCGGTGAAGTCGATCGTCTTGCGCCGTTCAGCGGTAGGCGACATCCCGGCGATGATCGCGTCGATCTTGCCGGAAGTCAAGGCAGGCGGGAGCCCATCCCAACTGGTCTTGACGACGATGACTTTTTTGCCCAAGGTCTTGGCGACCTTCTTGGCCATCTGCACATCGTAGCCGTTGGCGTAGTCGCTGGAGCCTTGAATCTTGACCGCGCCGTTTGCGCTAGTCGATTGCGTCCAGTTGAACGGCGCGTAGCCGGCTTCCATGCCGACTTTCAACGTGCCGCTCGCGTGAACGGGGGTTGCTTGGGCTAAGGCGACTGCTGCGCCTAAGATCGCCACCAACCCGATAAGGTGACGCCACACTTTCTTCATTAGACAATGTTCCTCCTTCGTGTTTGTTAGGCACCAAGGAAATAGCAAAAAGGGCCGGCCTTTAATGGATAAAGGCCAGCCCTCGCGATTTTAGTAGTTAAACCAGAATCATAGCGCTCCGCATTGCTGCGACAGTCTAAGTGATGTTTTCACTTAGCCCAACCTGCTGTGCGCCGAATCGCACGACAGATTTCGGCGGGGATGCTTACCGCAACTTCATCGAGATTCAGCCCTCCGTTGCGTTCGTCACCACCCGCGACCTCTATTTCTTGGTGGATATTCACATGTCTTGTTGCGAGTATAGCTGAAGTCGTCCTCGTCGTCAACGTATCTTAGTCATTATTGGAAAAACGTTTTCCTAAAAAATAAAACGCTTTTTTATTTGCAATTGAGATACCGGTTACCCTTGGGAATAAAGCACAATCCCCATAATAGTCTCACGTTTTCCTGACTTAGACACAAGTTGAAAGACCGCCATGCGAAAAATTTTACAAAAAAATATTTGCGTCAGCCCCGCTGGTATAGTCCTTTCATGAAAACGCTCAATTTTCGCTCGAGAAAGGGATTGCAAAACCCTCGTGATAACGGCATACTAGCTTTTGGGGATTCATTTTGTAGCCAATTTCTGCGCATTATTCTTGTTATTCCGTGCAGGGGTGGGCACACCCAAATATTATTTAGGAGGCGACAAACAATGGTCGGAATCATTCTTGCTAGTCACGGGCAATTCGCCGCTGGCATTAAGCAATCCGGTCAGATGATCTTCGGTGAGCAAGAGAAA
>CAKQZO010000167.1 GCA_934293835.1 uncultured Lacticaseibacillus sp.
ACGAACGTCTTGAAGATGATAATCAGGTCTTTGGTAACACTCGCGGAGTTGATGTACTCAATGTCTAGCTGGACCATCTCATCAAATCCGACGTCACTGCGACCGCTGACCTGCCACAACCCGGTTGCCCCAGGTGTGACCGTCAAGCGTTGCTTGTCGTATTCGGAGTATTCTACCACCTCACGCGGCAAAGGTGGCCGCGGCCCGACAACACTCATATCCCCACGCAACACGTTATAGAGTTGCGGCAGTTCATCTAAGCTATACTTGCGAATGAACCGGCCAATGCGGGTAATTCTTGGGTCATCCTTGATTTTGAACATCGCACCAGTCGTCTCGTTCTGTTGGACAAGCTGGTCTACCATTTTGTCGGCGTTGGCAACCATCGAGCGAAATTTCCACATCCGAAACTGCTTGCCGTTGCGGCCGATACGGATCTGCGAGTAAAAAACCGGTCCCTCGGGATCATCGAGCTTGATCAACAGCCCGATGATCGCGAACGGAATCGCCAAAACCAGTAGCCCTGCTGCACTCGCGCAGAAGTCAAATGCCCGCTTCACTGCGAGGTATGCAGGAGAAAGCTGTTCTGGTGTGGCCATTGCCCGCTTTTTATGCAAATTACTCGTTGTTTCCATTCCTTCAATTTCCCCCCAGAGCTTATGCCGACCGGAACCCCAGTCATTGCGACGATTGTATGACACTCAAGAATCCCTGGATATGTCCACACAAATAACGCCCATCGTCCATTATCTATCTTAATCGATTCTTAAGCAGGATTCAACTCAGGACAAGTGAATTATAGAAGAACACGTTTTCATCCCAGAATCGCGTCCGCCTTTGCCATTGAATCGTTATGACGACCTTCTAAATGATATCACTCAACATCGATACGAGGGCAAAAGGTCTCAACCCTGACACTCTAACCGACCACTCAATAAGCCGCGTTAGGAAAGATCATCACCCCGACTGTGCGCACCATGATTCCTAGATCCATGCGCAGCGTGCGGTGCCTAATATAGTAGAGATCCAACTTCACCATATCGACGAAGCCGACGTGGTTGCGTCCGCTCACCTGCCACAAGCCGGTACAGCCGGGGCGCACGAACAGGCGCTGCTTGTCAAACTCCGTATACTGCGCATACTCGCGCATCAGACATGGCCGCGGTCCAACGAGACTCATCGAGCCGTTCAAGACGTTATAGAGTTGCGGCAGTTCATCGACAGAGATGTGGCGAATCAAGCGCCCGACCTTGGTAATGCGCGGGTCTTCTTTCATCTTGAACATCGCGCCTTCAACCTCGTTGTGTTTCAACAGCGCTTCAAGTCGGGCCTCGGCGTCGACGGCCATCGAGCGGAACTTATACATACGAAACGGCTTGCCATTCTCGCCGACCCGCATCTGTGAGAAAAACACCGGCCCGCGGGGCTCTTCAACCTTGATCGCAATTGCGACGATGAGAAATACCGGCGACAAAACGACCAGCCCGCATGCGGCCAAGACGATATCACACGCGCGCTTGGCAAAGCGGTAGCCGTGATGGGCAGCGACCTCTTGGCGAGAAAGCGCGAAGTGCGCGTCGACTGCATGTAATTGGTTGGTAAGGTGTTGACTGCGACGACTGCTCAAATCAGATTCACTCCATCAAAAATAATCTACAACGAAAGATGCCATCTATTTAAGATTATACTAAACTCTGGCCACTTAGCAAAAAAATTGACCGCACTTTTTCTGAAAGTATCCTCGCTGGTATGTGAATCATGCGCCGAGCTTTCATATCGGCCACAGCGTTACTCCCAGTCCCCTAAGCATTACTTTTCGAGCAAAAAATCTTTCATTCTATACCATTATGTGCGATGATAAGGTCAGCTTCTTCGGAAGCGCTTTACCCAAACCTCAAGACGAGAGCCATTCTCCCAAGTCCATCTCGTCTTCTCCTTCTCGGCGCCCAGCTCCCCAGATGGGCGCTATTTTTGTGCACGCAACAGAAGGCGGTTCTGGCACCGACGGATAGCCCAGGACGCTGGGTCCGAACTTTGGACCTAGGGGCTTGCTCGGTGCCGGCCTTTGGGAGCGTCACATCACTGGAATATTCGGGTACAACGAAGGGCCGCGACAATAGTCACAGCCCCACTTGGATTATTTTGGCTAATTCGCCGCCAACCGCGAGACCTGCTTCGGTAAGAAGAGGTGCTTGGCAATCGTGACCAGCGCCGTAGTGACGACCAGCGCCAAGATGCCGGTGAAGACGGCAGACAGCCCGTTGATGAACAACGAGTAGAGCCAAGCCGGCATGCCTTTAGGCGCGTAGCTTCCCCAGAAGATCCAGCCGGCATAGAAGTGACAGAGATACTTGGCGACGACGCCCAAGACGACGGCCGCCCAGGCGAAGCCCACAGCTTTGCCGGTCGCGTTTTGCGCCAAGGCGCGCTGGAACGGCTTGTAGAACAGGCCACCGAGGCCGGCAACGGTGAAGGCGACCGGATACTCGATGAAGCCTTGCGTCACGTTCAAGACGCTGCCTTCACCGATGCCGATCAATAACAGATCCAAGATGCCCCAGGTGAAGCCGGCCGCAGTTGCCGGGCCGATTCCGCGCCGTAGCGCCAACACACTGATGGGAATCAAGCCGTAGCTCATTTCGACAGAGCTGATTCCGGTCTTATGCGGCACGTATTCCAGCGCCATGGCGAAGGCCGCGATGATCGCAACTTCGAGGACGACTTGAAGATGAGAATGACTTTTTTGCACAAAAATACCTCCTTTGTGATTTACCCATACACAAAGAAGGTCGTATTTACGACGCTCACAATCCCTACGCTCGCACTAACGAACAGGTTCGAAGGGTCTGGGATTCCCCACTCTCAGCCAATGGCTCCCCTTTGTGACAGGTGATTTGGTTTTCGTACAAACTCTAAGATGACAGAACGATGAGAATTTGTCAAGCGGAAGCGCTTTCTAACCTCTAGCCCCAACCTTTGATTTTACTCGGGATATGCACGACCACCGCTACCTACTCGTATTTTTTAGACGCAATCTGCCAATTATCGCGATCAGATCGGTTGGATACTTGCAGATAACCGTTCTCATCAACACGATAAATCTTTGCCAATTCTGACTTTCCGGTATCTGGGTCCTTCTTGTATTCATACACTTCGGCGTAGCCATCAACAAACTTTTGAGTGAAGGTGTAATCATCTGCATTGTAAGCTTGAACGGTTGATTCGATGTAAGCACGCACCCAATGTTCCATCTGCGCCGTAGTCAGGTTGTGAGGATCGACCTCTCCTTCAGTTGGTGAAGTCGATTTATCATCGGGATTCTTGTGCGCCTCAACCACCGATTTTGCATCACTCAACGGCTCCAATTTCCACGTAATCGTATTACCCTCATAGTCCTTAGCTTCCCATTGGACAGTCTGCAGTTCACCACTGGCAACCTTTATGGGGATGCGCCAATTATTGAGACTCAGCATTCCGTCATCGACCCCATAGCTGACTGTGTGCGCGTACATATATCCCGCAATTCCACTCATCCGCGCTTGCGTCCGATTACTGAAGTAGCCAAGTTGCGAGCCATCGTGAACGGTGTTTTGTGGCGCTTTGTTGTCGCTCATCGCCTGATTGACGTCCTCACCGTTAAATAATACCGGCATGATCTGAAACCCTAATCCCGTCAGATCAGGTGTCCCAGTTTGAGCACTCGATGAACTTGAATCTGCATTAGATTCAGATATCAACTTAGATGATTTACTGGATACCTTCTTCGCCGAATTCACCGAAGCCGATTGCGTTTGAGCCGGCTTATCATTCGATCCACTATACGCGTATGCCAGCCCGCCGGCAATCGCGATCACCGGTACCGCGATCCAAACCATCATCGCTAACCGCCTACGCCTCGCTTTGTTGCCCCGATTTTCCATTCTTGATGGCATTGATATTCACCCATTTTCCAATCCAATTACTAACCACAGTGGCGAGCAACATTTTGACCAACCGCCAAAACGCGGCTACCTTCACCTTGCCTGTGAGGCGGTCATCGCGTTGCCATATTCAGTATATCAGTTATGCCGGTGATTCGAAGCCAGATATTCCGCAAACAATACCAACAAAACCCCTGAACTGATTTCATCCAGGGGTCAGCACATCCATATCCAGCATTCATCCTTCTGTCAACTTCGGCAGCACCTTCGCCG
>CAKQZO010000168.1 GCA_934293835.1 uncultured Lacticaseibacillus sp.
GACTAGCGGTACTCAACAATACGCAAACGCCTGCAAGATGTGTTTGTTGTTGCACAACATAACCATTAGCCGTATGTGGGTCCATCAGATAACCCGATGCTTGTGCAACAGTCGCAATCGCCGAGACCACTGCCGAATCCTGGGCGGCACCGCCGACAAAATCCTCTTGAATGGCCGCTAATAATGCAGGTGAAACCCGATAACAACCCGTCTTCTGCAACTCAGCCATCAACTCGGCGACCAACTCGGTGTCCCCGTTACTCTTATAATAGAGCAGACGTTCCAAGTTGCTGGAAATCTGAATGTCCATTGAAGGCGAGACGGTTTTCAAGAAAGCCCGGTTGCGATCATAAACCCCTGTGGTCAAAAAATCAGCAACTTCAGAGTTCGCGTTCGTCGCCACAACGAACTTGTTCACCGGTAATCCCAGCTGCTTCGCATAATACCCGGCCAAGACATCACCAAAATTCCCTGTTGGTACGGTGAAGTTCACCGCGTCGCCAACCTGAATCTGACCAGATTGCACAAGTTGCTGATAAGCCGCAAAGTAATACACCACTTGTGGTGCCAAGCGTCCGATGTTGATCGAGTTAGCAACAGACAGCTTCACATTATCCAACCGTGCAGCCAATTCTGCATTGTTCAACATCGCCTTCACTGCCGTTTGGGCATCATCAAAATTGCCCGTGATTGCCGCCACCGCAGTATTCTTCCCACCGGTGGTTGTCATCTGACGCTCCTGAATCGGACTCACGCCACCATCAGGATAAAAGGCCGCAATGCGCGTTTGGGGAACGTCTTTGAATCCTTCCAGTGCCGCTTTACCCGTATCGCCACTCGTGGCCGCGAGAATCAACACGCGGTCCTCAGGAGCTAGTGCTGCCTGAAGTAAGCGCGGCAGCAACTGCAAGCCGACATCTTTGAACGCACTAGTTGGTCCATGGAACAACTCTAAGAAGTTCGTCTGGCCTACGCGACGCAAGGGCGTGATGCGCGTGTCTGCCCATTGCTTTCCATATGCTGATGCCACCGCGTGACGCAACGTGGCTTCTGTGAAGTCTGGCAACAGCGCCTTCAGCACCATGACCGCCTGACTTTGATAATCAGCTTGTAGCATCTCTTTGAGATCAAGGCTTGGGAATGTGGGTAGCACATAGAGGCCACCATCTGGTGCAAACCCAGTTTTCAGGGCTTCTTGACTAGTTAATTGGAGTTTTGCGTTACGGGTGCTCGTATACATTCGGATCGCCTCAATTTCTATTTGCATTTGAATACTTGCTATGATAATCTGTTCAGTATTCAAATACAAGTGTTTATTGTTCAAAAACACAGAAATGAGGCCCGTATGCAGATCGCAATCTTAGGTTATGGCACCATCGGTAGTGGCGTCGCCAAAATTATCGAGCGTCAAACCAACCAAACTAAATCCCTGAAGGTCACCCATCTTTTGACCAAACCTGAGAATACATCGATTTCGCGACTGGCCACTGGTGACATTAACCAACTGCTTGCCGATCCCGAACTTGATGCTGTTGTCGAAACTATCGGCGGGATTGAACCGGCACATACCTATATTATGCGGGCTTTGAACGCCCACAAACACGTCGTCACTGCCAACAAGGCCGTCGTTGCCCGCTACCTGCGAGACTTCACTGAGGCCGCAGAACAAAACGAGGTTCACTTCTATTACGAAGCCACCACTGGTGGTGGCATTCCATGGTTGAAGAATCTCGAAAACGCCGTCCGCATCGATGACCTTGCAACCATCGCCGGCATTTTTAACGGCACTAGTAACTACATTCTCGATCAGATGACCACAACTGGTGAAGATTTCCGTCCGGCCTTGGCTCAGGCGCAAGCGCTCGGTTATGCTGAAGCCGACCCAAGTGCCGACATTGACGGAATCGATGTTGCCAACAAACTGCGCATCTCTAGCGCGATCGCGTTCAACTCCGCGCCTAACTTTGCCTTGCCGACGATTGGTATCCGCAATGTGACTGCGACCGATATTGCTTGGGCCAAAGCCAACAAGCTGGCCATTCGTCTGATTGGTCAAGCCATTCGCAATCACAACCGCTTCGCTGCTGTGATTGCACCAACCCTGGTCCCTCAAAACAGCTTGGAAGCGCAATGTCCTGACAATAACAACTTGATTCGGCTGGTTGGTCCCACGATTGGCGAGCTCCAATTCTTCGGCCAAGGGGCTGGCCAACTCCCGACCGCCCACGCTATCATCCAAGATCTACTCGACATCGTGGACAACGTTCCGCATGTGGCGCGCCACTTCAACCGCGAACTACAAAATGATGCCAACTTGTTACGTAGCGACTACATCTGGCGTGATGCCGATGGGCTTCAATTAATCGAAGCCACGACTACCGGCGAAATGGCAATTCGCCTGCAACAACATTCAGATGCTTCTGCCTTACGCCTTGGAGAGGAGGTCAACCATGAAAGTCTGCAAATTCGGCGGGTCCTCAATGGCCAATACTGAACAATTTAATAAAGTCCGTGAGATTCTCGCGGCTGACACTGACCGCCGCTTCGTCGTTGTCTCAGCCGCAGGTAAAGATGCCACGCATCCTGTCAAGCTCACTGACCTGCTCTTGCGTATCGCCGCCAGTGACGATCAGTCGCTATTCGAAGCGGTCAAAGCCCGCTTGCAACCCTTGAAAGAAGAGCTGCACCTAGACTACGATCTCGACGGCGCCATCGCAACCATTCAAGCTGAGTGGCAGGCACACCATGATCACGACTATCTTGTTTCGCGTGGTGAATTTTTAACCGCGAATCTCATTGCCGAATATCTCGGCTGGCCATTCATCGACGCCCTCGACCACATGCGCTTTGTTGATGATGAATTCGATGCAGCTGCTAGTGCCCAGGCCTTGGCGACTGCCCCCGACCACTTTGTGATGCCTGGCTTTTATGGTGGCGACGGTTGCGGCCATGTCCACCTCATGCCGCGAGGCGGATCTGATATCTCCGGCGCCTGGCTTGCCAATCTACTGAACGTTGATCTATACGAAAATTGGACTGATGTTTCTGGAATCTTGATGGCTGATCCTCGTATCGTACACGCGCCTCGTGCCATCACGCAGCTGACCTACGCCGAGCTCCGCGAACTGACTTTCATGGGAGCCGCTGTTTTTCAGGCCGATGCCGTCCAGCCGGTTCGAGCCAAGGGAATCCCAACCCGCATCCTCAACACTAATCGCCCCCAGGACGACGGCACGCTGGTTGTCCGGGCAACTAATCTTGAAGGTCCTCTGACCGGGATCGCCGGACGCCGGCACTACACGGTCATCACACTCAAGCGCTATCAACTTGCCGCGCATCTAGATGTCATTCAACACGCTTTGGCCGTGATGGCCGATCACAACCTCAAAGTGGTTTACATGCCGACCTCCATTGACACCTTGAACCTGATCTGCCACGGGACGATCGAAGTCGACGAGCGCCACCAGCTCGCCCAAGATCTGGTGGCCGCCTGCGAACCAGACGATCTTGCCATTCAGACTAACATCGCTTTGATTTCTACTATTTCGCCACGTCTGACTAAGCGGCCGGCCATTGCTGGGCGACTACTGGCTTACTTAGATGACAACAACATTCCGGTTCGCCTTGTCAGCCAAAATTCCGGCGATTCCAATTTGCTTATCGGTGTCGCGACGACCGATTACGCACGCGCCTTAAATGCAATCTACCAAAATTTTCTGCACACACGCAATGCGCCTGAACCTTACTTTGAAGCATAACAAAAGAAGCCAACCCACTTCACATGCGGTTGGCTTCTTTTGTTGTGCTCAACAATATTTATCCGTCACCCATAACGACGCGGATTCAGCCCGCTTAGATGATCTAGCAGCGGTGCGTCCAAACCTACTCAACCGAGATCAAATTCACGTCGGTAACGCCACGTGACTGCTTCAGCGCCATCACCAAGTCATCCAGGGAACCTGTCAAATTTGAAATATCAAAGGAGATGACGACGCTCGCCCAGTCATGGATCGGAATGTTTTGGTTGATCGTGATGATGCTCGCATCGGCATTGGACATCGTGTTCAACACTTCGGACAAGATGCCGCGATCATGATGGAGCATGAGT
>CAKQZO010000169.1 GCA_934293835.1 uncultured Lacticaseibacillus sp.
TAACACGACCACCGTGCGCGTCGCTGATCTTTTCAGCAAGGATACCGCGCTGATCAAGGTACACTATACGCTTGAAGGCAACAAGCTCGTCATCGACAAGAGCGACCTGCCAGCAGGGGTGACCAGCTACACCGTTGACGTGCAAGACCGCGCCAACCACGTGACCGCCACCGAAGTGAAGAACGGTGAAACCCGTACCCGCGTCGGCTATGCGATCAACCGCTACAGCGAAGTGCTCGCAACGACACAGATCAACTAAATTTACGAGATGCCCTCCGGCTGTCGATTCGTTTGAATCGCGGTGCGGAGGGCATTTTTTTGTTTATTTTGATAAAAAAGCGCCTGCCGTGGTGGCGAGGCGACTTAATTACAGCCAATCTGGGGTGGTGAAGGCCTGTTGCAGGCGGGTGAACAGCTCGCTGACGTGGTAACCGTCGGCGACGGCGTGGTTGGCCGTGATGGATAGCGGCATCTGGCCATCGACATAGCGTCCGGCTTGTAGCACCGGCTGAAAATTCGGCAGGCCGTTAGCGGGAAGTGGGGTGTAACTATCGAAGTGTAGCCAAGGGAGCATCCCCGCTTCGAAGCTGTTGGCAGGCTGATCGGCTTTGCCCACCGGTCCAGTTGCTTGTGCGGCCTGGGCTTCGTCAGCCTCGACGCGCGCGTAGAAGGTTGCAAAATCAGCGGTGTAATCGCTCCAGCAACCTGAGATCTGATGGTCTTCGTGAATCACGGTGTATGCCGGGTTCAATTGGTCGAAGTAGCCGAGCTGGCCGCTGGCATCGCGGCAGATCCGAAATTCCGGTATTGTCGTGAGCACCTTGCTGGTCACATACAGATATGCAGGGAAGAAGCGCAAATGACGTGCGTGCAAAGCTGCCTTAGTTGCGCTGATATCGAGTTTCGCCGAAAGGGTGAAACTCATCGGCGCCAACTTCGTGAAGTAATAGAAAGTTTGTTGGCGTGGCCAAGTGGCCATGTCAATCGGGGTGAATGTCATGGTGAGTCCTTTCACTGAGAGAGGTTGAGTTCTTCGTCGAGCTACGCTGAGCAATGCTGGGCTGTCTAAGTCATGACGCCTTCGCGATGCGATGCATCACTGCGGTGTCCTGCCTTAGACTCCCAGCAAAAATCGCTCAGCTTCGCCCTGGTTTCGTTCAGCGCCGCTCTTAGGTATATTCCGGATTAATCTTTGCCGTCCATTTTTCGCGCAAGGCCTTGAGCGTGGCGCGCATGTTGACGACGTCTTCGGTGTCTTTTTTCCAGAGGACCGAATAATCGAAATTATCGGCACCGGTCGCGTTCCAGTCGGCCTGCAAGGCGGTGTTGGGGTAGCGGTTGGCGTTGAGGTTCATCTGGTAGTAGGTCCAGCGGTTTTTGATGTTCGGCACCGCGGCGATGAAGCGCTTGTGATTGGTACGATTTTGAATCTGAATCACGCCGTATTCGGTCGGCGCGAGTTTGTACGCCTGCGCGGCGCGTTTGCGTTGGTCTTTGTCCATAATTAAAAAAGTCTCCAATATTCACGGCCGTCTGCGGTGCGTGCGAGAAAGCCGTAATCGACTAAGTAGCGAGTCAAGATGCTGTGATCGACATACCACTGGCTCAGGTGCGCTTTGACGGCCGCGGCATCGTAGCGCTGGGTGAAGTCAAAATCTTCCACGATGCGCGCACATAAGGCCACGCGTGCGGCCTCTTTTTTCGGCCAGTGGCTGAGCGTCGGGGGCTGACTTTGCCAGTCGATGTATTGATGCAAGGCGCGCTCGTAGCCTGCGGTGGTGAGGTTGAGCGCGCCAGCAGCCTGAGGCACAGCTAGACGTTCGGCAGTTGGAGCGGTCGTCCCGAAGACGGCCTCGTATTGCGCGAGATACAAGCGCGCGGCCGCGGCCTTCTGCCGGAAGCGGTACTTCTGCTGGCGGATGGTACTGCCGCTGACGCCTGCGGTTGTGGCGATCGCCTTGTCGCTTTGACCAGCAGCAATGGCCGTGAGCACCTGTTGCTGGGTCGCCGTCAGGCCGCCCGCGGCAAGCAGTGCGGGAAGCGCACCGCCGTGAACGGCTTCGAGATGCGCGGCGAAGGCGGCTTGAGTCGGTAGGCGGGCATCGCAATAGTCGCAGGTGAGCTGGCCGTTAATAAGATGGTAGCCAAGAATAGAATATGTCATCGGGCACCTCCAAGAAGATACGATACCGATGTTGACGAAATCTGTCAACAAAAATTTATCTGTTGACTGATTATGCAAACAAAATTGTCTTCTATGCTGATCAGGCAGAAGACGACATAACTGTTGAAATCGGGTATGATGGGTTTGATGATGAAGTCGCTTTTATGGAAGTGAGAATATGAAGCATCCGCGTCGATCTGATTGGCGACGCTGGCGGGAGGTCTTTGACTAGCTGCGCCTGCTGTTTTGGTTACCGGCGCTATCGGGATGTCTGTTTGCGGCCGCAGGTGGGTATCTTTTGGTCAAGGTGACGAGTCAAGTACGCCCTTGGGTGTATTTGCTCGGCGGGTTGGGCTTGATCGCCATCGCCACTTATGTCGCGAGGTTGACGGCTACGGCGCGTAAGCAGCTGCAGGCTATGCGCGATCACAAATAAATAATGCGCCGCAAGTGTCCGAATCTCGGAGACTGCGTCGCATATTAGGGTTAACATTGTTAGCTTTGAAGCGTGACGGTCGTTGTTTGTTCAAAGGGGTGCTCAGCATCGACGATGAGGGGCTGATCGTCAGGCGTAACCAGTGGCCTGAGGCCAACGGCCGCGTGGGGATGGCCTTGAATCCCGTTGAAGTTGGTTGTCGTGTCGATGTGGTCGAAAGTCGAGACGGCCAATCCCGCCGCATCGGTCGTCAATGCCAGCTGCCAGTCCTTGTCGGCGAGTTCGGCCTCAGTTGCTGTGGTCATTTTGGGCGCTGGCGCCTCACTATGCCCGGCGAGGGTCAGGCGCTGATGCAAGATCGTGCGGGCTGGGTCGCCGGTCAAGGTGTACGCGAGATCTTGCGCCGGGCGGATCGGCAGTGGCGTGTCGCTTTTGATCACGAGGTGTTGCCGCCAATGATTTGCGTCATCTAGGGTGTGCGTGATGGCGAGCTGTTGCGTGCCAGGGCGACCATCGGCGCTTTCTGGTAGCGTCAGGGACAACGTGACCGCGTCGGCTTCGACGGTCGCGTCCCAGTTCCAGTTCTGCCAGTCGGCGCGTTCGCGCTTGGCATAATCAGGCCCCAATAAGGCGCCGTAAGGTTCGGGCTGGTTGAGATAGTCTTGCAGGGTGACGAAGCCGACAATCAGGTTCGGATCGAAGCCAGTGGCGTTCGGCAGCCGCAATTGTTGCACCCGCGCGCCGAAGGTGATCAACCTCACCGCCATCTGATTGGCGTTGGTGAGGCTGTACTGGGTGATAGTTTCTCCTTGAATTCGCGCAAAAACTTTTGATTCGACTGACATGCAACCGCTTCCTCTCATTAATACATTCAGCGTACCTAATTTTTGTGCGGGAATCAATCTATTTTGGGTCAAAAGCCCTAGGCATCGGCCTAAATCTTCTGGTAGGCTGGAAGGATAAGGACTAAAAGGGGAAACAGCATGATACATTCATTATTACGCCGTGCCTATTGGACGCTGACGATCGGCTTCGGCGGCGCGCTTTTGTATTCGTTTTGGTTGCGCGGCTTTTGCGACCAGACTTGGAAAGGCCATCTCGACCCGGTTGCGTTCGGCTTGATCAGCCTCTGGGTGATCGTCAACGCGGTGTGGGTGTACCGGCATCATTTTCAATATCGCGATTTGCAGATGGAAGCCGTCGACGCGATGGAAGGCGAAGAATTCGAACACTTCTGCGGTTACCTCCTGCGACGCAACGGATACAAGCGGGTACAGGTCACCCAGGCCAGCGGCGATCAAGGCATCGACATCATCGCGACGAAAAAAGGAAAAACGTGCGGTTTTCAGTGCAAGCGGTATACTGGTTTCGTGGGCAACAAGGCCGTGCAAGAGGTCTGGACCGGGCATAATTTTTACAAGCTCGACGAGGCGGCCGTCATCACCAACAGTGAGTTCTCAGATTCCGCTCAAGAACTCGCCGACGATCTGGGCGTTACCT
>CAKQZO010000170.1 GCA_934293835.1 uncultured Lacticaseibacillus sp.
GCCCGGCGGAGTACATGTAGGAGTTCAACGCGGAAGCGGCCGCCGTCAGCACGACGAAGTTGATCACGGCTGCGGCCGCTTTGAGGCCAGCGAGCTGGAAGACTTGTACGAACGGGCTTTGGGTCGGATCGAGGCTGTTCCAAGGGTAGATGGCCATGATGACGGCGATCGCGCCGATGTAGAACAACAGCACGCGATAGATGATTTCGTTGATGACTTTGGGTAAGACCTTGCGCGGGTCTTGCGTCTCGCTGGTGGTGATACCGATGAATTCCATGCCTTGGAAGGCGAAGAAGACCATCGGGAACGCGGCGACGAAGCTCATGATGCCATGTGGGAACATCGAGAAGTGCTGTGTGATGTTGCCGAAGGAAGCGTGGCCAACCGGGGTCTTGAAGTTCATGAAGACCATGGCCAGCCCGACGATGATCATCACGACGATTGCGGTGATTTTAATCATCGCAAACCAGAACTCGGCTTCCCCGAACAGTCCCACGGCGATCAGGTTGATGCTGACGAGGATCGCCAACACGCCGATCTGAATCGCCCAAGTCGGCCAGCTCGGGAACCAGTACTGGACATATTTCGAAACGGCGGTCAGCTCAGCCATCGCTACGAAGATGATGCCGAGCCAATACGTCCACCCGGCGAAGTAGCCGGTCGTCTCGCCGAGGTACTTGCCGATGAAGGAGATGAACGTGTGCTTGTCCGGATCGTGATACATCATCTCGCCGATGCCGCGCATCATGAGGAAGAAAATGATGCCGAGTACAAGGTAGACGAGAAGGATCGATGGCCCGGTTTTCATAATCGAATTCGACGCTCCGAGGAATAACCCGGTGCCGATCGTGCCGCCCAAGGCGATCATCTGGACGTGGCGCTTGGTTAATTCCCTCTTGGTGCCATCAGCGTTTTGTTTGCTTGCCATTCACTAGTCCTGCTTTCTGAAAAAATTCTCTGGTGATTATGTTAAGCGTTGTGTCGGTATGGAACAAGGGCGCCGCGCCTGGCCGACCGGGCAAAAGCGCGACGTGGCGGGGCTTGAGTGAAGCGTATGAAAATTATCGAGAATTAGATGAATAATATTCACGTCACATTATTTCGTCTCGAAGTATGGGGATGCGTAAAATATAAGTGAGTGGTGATCGATACTTTTTTGGCCTAGACCACTGCCAGGTTTCGTGCTACACTGGGATTGTTGAAGAATGTCAATGTCTATGAAGGAGATCATGTAATGAGCTACTACATCCATGCGGACAAGTTTTTCCTGAAGAACACCACCGAAAACGGTGGCTGGCTGGAAGTTACCGATGATGGTAAGTTCGGCGACTACACCCCATCTTATGGCCAAAAGCCAGAAGGTGACATCAAGGACTACGGCGACCAATGGATCGCGCCTGGCCTGGTGGACACCCATATCCACGGCTCGCTTGGCCACGACGTGATGGACAACGACTGGGAAGGCATCAACGAGATGTCCGAAGGCCTGTTGAAGACTGGGGTCACCTCCTGGTTGCCAACGACGCTGACCGGTCCGTTCGACCAATTGAACGACGTCTGCAAGACGATCGGCGATCACAAAGGCGAAGAAACTGGTGCGAAGATTCAAGGCATCTACTTTGAAGGCCCATTCTTCACCGAAGAACACAAAGGCGCGCAGAACCCGAAGTATTTCCGCGATCCTTCTATTGAAGAATACGACGAGTGGCAGAAGTCTGCGAAGGGCTTGTTGCAAAAAATGGCGCTGGCACCAGAACGTGACGGTGCCGTTGAGTTCGTTAAGCACATGGCCCAAGATGGCAAGGCCGTCGCATTAGGTCATTCCAGTGCGACCTTCGAACAGGCGAAGGCCTGCATCGAAGCCGGCGCGACTGTCTTCTGCCACACCTTCAACGGCATGTCTGGCTTGACGCATCGCGAACCTGGGATGGTCGGCGCCGCGATGTTCTTGAACATCGTCGACGACGAGCTGATCTGCGACGGTCACCATGTGCGGCCAGAAGTTGCGGCTTCCTTGATTCGCGAGAAGACCCCAGAACACGTGGCCTTGATCACTGACTGCATGTCCGCTGGCTTGATGCCAGAAGGCGACTACATGCTGGGTGAATTCCCAGTGATCGTCAAGGACGGCACCGCACGCCTCAAGGACGGTGGCAACCTCGCCGGCTCGATCTTGAAGCTGAACGACGCGATCAAGAACGTCGTTGACTGGAACAACAACACTCCTGAAGAAGCTGTGATGATGGCTTCTTACGTACCAGCCAAGTCTTCGAAGATCGAAGACAAGTGCGGTAGCATCTTACCAGGCCGCGACGCAGACTTCTTGGTCCTGAACAAGGACATGAGCCTGAGCGAAACCTACCTGGACGGCGTCTCCCGCTACCAGGCATAAAACCAGAGCGAAGCGTGGCCGCACTTAGGGCGTAGCGTAACGTGTGCGAACAACGGAGCGAACTTGTTCGCGCAGTTGATCGTGCCGTTAGGCCTAGCCCGTTGGCCACGCGTAGCTCGACGAAGAAACCAGAGCGGAGTGGCGCGCCCGGCGGTTAGGCTCCGCCGGGCGGGGTCGGGAACGCTGTGGCGCCGTCTGCAAAGCTACGCTTTTCCGACTAAGAATTGCGCCAAACCTGGCTTTGCCAGGTGTTTGTCGCAATTCTTGCGCAGACGAGCAAGCTCGTCGTGTCACGGCTGCGACCCCGCCCGGCTCCGCCTAACTGCCTACGAATGGTGAATTCGGTTTTGGCGTGTAGCTAAAAATCCAAAGCCTCCTGTGACGCCCAGATTAGGCGTACAGGAGGCTATTTGTGTGCCTGCATATTTCAGTGATATGATGTTTCAAAAAATAGCTTAATGATTTCGGATTAATATATGATTGCCTATCGATGTGATGGTTGGTGACGGGATGGAGGACTGTTGCATGAGGCGCCAAAGCTCAATAAAAAGCTATACTTTTTTCGATACACGCCTGAATAAGGATAAAAATTAAAGTCAAATCATCGGCGCCAATTCATTTCGTAATAGAGAAATTTATAAAACGTGCACGTCATGCTTGCCGGTCTTGGATTATATTTTGATTATAGAAAAAATATTCTAGGTTGGTGGGGGTCAACCGCGAGCATATAAGGGGTGCAGCAAGTATGACGAAACGAATTGATATGGTGGGCCAACGTTACGGGCGATTAGTAGTTAAGGCTTATGCAGGACGCGATGAACATAATGGGAATGCCTTGTGGCAGTGTGTATGTGACTGTGGCAACGAGATCGTGACCGATGGTTACAGACTCCGCCATGGCAGCACCAGTAGTTGTGGGTGCTGGCGACGTGAGGTCAGCATCATCAACGCCCGCAAGAATCCCGCGTTCGTGGCCAACATCGGCACGCGCGATGGGTTCGGCATCAGCAACGGGGTCAATCTGCAAGCTTCGTTGATCAAGCGGCGCAACAACCGCTCAGGGGTACCAGGGGTGTCTTTTGACAAAGCTTCCGCGCATTGGGTAGCGCGGTTGATGTTGCGTGGACATTATGTTCTCAACCAGATGTTCGTGAACTATGCGGATGCGGTTGCGGCGCGGCGCAGTGCCGAAGAGCGCTTCTTGACGCCTGAGGTTCAGCGGCAGCTGAGCGAAGCACCAGATTCGCGAAGCCTGAAGCGGGTGCTCGCGGCAGTGGCCGAGCGTAAGCATTAAGGAGGCGCGCGATGAGATGGTGGTGGCATAAACCGAAGTTACAGCCGACCAGCACCTTGACGCCTGAGGCGGTGCTGAAGGCCTTGACGGAAGCCGCGCATAGCCTGATCGTGCGCTTGGGGCCGGGGCCGGTCAGCACGCCTTATTATTGGCAGTTGCGCCGACACGACCAAGTACGCGACCTGGCCTTGATCACGGTCGCCTTGCCTGAGCGAGAGGCGATCGTGCCGATGACCGCAGAAAAACTGTTGGCCTTCGCGCAGGAAGCCGATGCCGAGGGGCTCGTGCCGATGGCCATGTTGGCCGTGCCGAAGCATGCGATCAATCCTAGCATCTTGACGCGGCTGGCAC
>CAKQZO010000171.1 GCA_934293835.1 uncultured Lacticaseibacillus sp.
GGCCATCATCGCGCCGATATGTACTAGCGTGTCCCGATCCCAGACCTTTCCTCCTGGATTATGCGGATTACATAATAGCATCAGCTTCGGGCGCTGTGTTTTCACCAGCGATTCGAGTCGATCGAAGTTGACTGCGAACCCAGACGCGCTCGTCTCAAGCGGCAGCATCAGCGGACGCCGATCGAGCTGGGTAACGGTGTTAAAAAATGGAAAATACACCGGATCAAACATCAACACCTGATCATGGCGTGAAGTCAGCGCCTGAATCAACAGATTCATGCTCGACATCACCGTCGCGTTGGCAACGATCTCCTCAGGCGCGATCATAATTCCATGCCGCGTCGCGTACCAATCTACGATGGCCTGATCGAACGCTTCTGGAATGAAGGTATACCCCATCGGCGCTTGGCGAATGCGTGTGATTAAGGCGTCTTGAATGGCCTCTGGCGCATCGAAGTCTGTGTCCGCCACCCACATCGGCAGCACCGTCCCGTCGCCGAAGACCTCTTGGCGTTTGTCCCATTTCTCAGCATATGTCCCAATCCGGCTACTGGCCTGATCAAAATCAACCATTACTAGACCTCCTTGACAATTTCTTGATCGAACAACTCCGGCAGCTGGTAGGTATCCACCCACTCGATCGGATGATGATGCGCCGCATTGAAGGTGACGCGCTGCTGATGCATCAACAGCTTCTTGGTTTCGTGACCGAAATGCGTGAGGATCACTGGATCTTCAAGCCACACCACCGTGTTCTTCTGGCGATAAGACAGCAAGTAGGGGTTGACACCAAAATCCGCCTTGAAGCGCTCATACAATGAGATGAAGTTCCGCTTATGCACGAGCTTGTCGGTCGCGACGAGTGCCTCTGGCACGTAGGTGAGCGTCACCGAAACGACCCGCTCGCCTTTGTTCTTCACGCGCAAGAAGCGGAAATAGGCCCCGTCAGCATGTAATAACAGCCGTTCCAAGATTGCGGGATCGCGGCCTTTATCAATCGAGATCACCTGCACGCTTTCCGCAACGCCTGGCATCGTCTCAATATCGGTGACGCGGACATATTCGCCTTTCGCCCCTTTAGAAACGAAACTGCCTTTGCCTTGAACGCGGACGATCAAGTCGCGCTGGGCCATCTCGTTGAGCACCTTGACTGCCGTCGTCGAACTGACGTTGTACAGCCGTTTAATGTCGGCCTCACTATAGAACTTATCCCCTTTATGGAATCCATCGTGGCTGATCTTATCGGTCAAATCTGCCACAATCATTTTATACTTTGCAGGCATTGCTAGGCCCCCCGTCGTTGAGTTATTTCCAGTATACAATTAGTGAAGTGGCCAATCAAGTTAACACATTAATTTTTCAATTTTGAAAAATCGCTTCCAATATCGATTTAATGGTGCTATATTTAAACACGAGGCAAGTTAACACATTAAGTTATTCGGAGGTGATTTGAGCTTTAACGCCATTGACTATTCACAGAAAGGATGAGTGACATGACAGAAATCGAGGACTTAGGTATCAAGAACGTGCGCATCGATGAACGCTTGATTCACGGTCAAGTTGCCACGATGTGGACGAACCAATTACGCGCCACCCGCATCATGGTGGTTGACGATCAAGTCGTCAAAGACGAGATCACCAAGATGGCGCTAAAAACTGCGGTGCCTAGCGGAACCCACCTCAGCATTCTCACTGCTAACGGCGCCGCACGTCGAATCTTGGCAGGCCAATACCAAGATCAGCGCGTCTTCTTAATCGTCAAGCAGCCGAGCACCTTGCGCCAACTAGTCGACCTTGACGTGCCACTAGCGTTAGTGAACGTCGGAAATATGTCAACCAAACCGGGAACGAAGCAAGTACGCCAATCTGTGGCCGTAAGCACCCAGGATATTGAAGACTTCAAGTATATGGCTGAACGTGGGGTCAAGTTCATCGCTCAGATGGTCCCTTCCGCCAACGCCGAAGACTTCATGAAATTCCTACCTTAAAGGAGGTACACCATGGAAATTCAAGTTTGGCAAATTATTCTGCTGACGGCATTGGCCTTTTGGATGATCATCGACCAACTGACCGTCGTGGTATTAGGCAATTATCCGCTTCTTGTTGGGTTAGTGTCAGGCGTGATCATGGGCGATGTCACGATCGGCTTGGCCGTTGGTGGGACGCTACAGCTGATGGTCTTGGGGGTCGGCACCTATGGCGGGGCCAGTGTCCCGGACTTCTTAACCGGTGCGGTCGTGGGGACGGCGTTTGCCGTGACCAGCGGCAAGGGATTGAATTTCGCAATCGGCCTGGCCGTCCCGGTTGGCCTGTTGATGGTGCAACTCGATATCCTCGCCCGCTTTTCGAACACCTACTTCCTTCATCGCGTCGATAAGAAGATCGATCAGATCGACACCAAAGGTGTTGAGCGAAACATCCTGTTAGGCGCTTTGCCTTGGGGGCTTTCTCGGGCGATTCCGGTGCTGTTGATGCTGACGCTTGGCAACTCGCTGATTCAAAACGTGGTCAATCAACTTCCTGAATGGATCACCGGTGGGCTCAAAACCGCGGGCGGCATCCTCCCAGTTGTCGGGATCGCGATCCTGCTGCGGTATCTACCGACCAAGAAGTATGTCGCGTATCTGATCTTAGGTTTCGTCTTGGCCGCCTATGCGAAAATTCCGATGCTCGGGGTCGCCTTAGTCGGAGTTGCCTTGGCGTTCATCTACTTTGAAAATCACAACAAGCCGGTCGTAGCGACCACCGCTGTGACGAATGCAACGACCACTACCAGCGAAGAGGAGGAGCAAGACGATGGCGAATACGAAGACTGAGCACCAACTAACGAACAAAGACCTCCATCAGGCAACCCGGCGCTTCTTGTGGGGCAGCCAGATCTGTTGGAATTACGAACGCATGATGTCCACCGGCTACCTCTACTCAGTACTGCCGATGCTCAAGAAATTCTATCAAGGCGACGAACTCAAAGACATGATGTACACGCACAACCAGTTCTTCAACACGAATCCGTTCGTCGGCCCGCTGATTGTCGGAATGGACATGGCGATCGAAGAAAAAGACGGCTATCGGTCCAAAGAAGCCGTCGTCGGACTGAAGACCGGGCTCATGGGACCTTTCGCGGGGGTCGGCGATACCATTTTCGGGGTCATCATTCCGACCATTATGGGGTCGCTCGGCGCCTACATGGCACTCAAAGGCAACCCGACCGGTGCCATCGCCTGGATCATCGTCAACTTCGCGCTGATATTCATCCGGTATCCCCTTTTGCGCCTGGGCTACACTCAAGGGGCGAAGCTGGTCAACGAATACAACGAGAAGCTGACACTGTTGACCGACTCCGCGATCTTGCTCGGGGTCACGGTCGTCGGGGCGCTGATCCCGACGGTCATCAATGCGACCGTCCCGTTCGTCTATCATTCCGGTAAGGTCACGTTGAAGATGCAATCGATGCTCGATCAGATTATGCCGAACCTTGTGGCAGTCCTGCTCGTCGCGTTGGTTTACTGGCTGCTCGGCAAGAAGAAAGTCACGTCAACCAAGATGATCTTGTTCGTCATGGTCTTGGCGATCGTCCTCCACGCCGCAAACATTCTAGGATAAGGTGAGAATATGGGACTTGAATTTTTTGATAAAGCACGCGCATTAACCGATGAACTCGAACAGGCCGAAGCGGCCAACATCACGGCTGCCGCAGAAATCGTTGCGCAAGGCATCATGAATGGTGGTATCACCCAAGCGTTCGGCAGCGGTCATTCTTATGCCGCGGCGATCGAAGTTAGCGGCCGGGCCGGTGGCTTGATCCCTTCCAAGGCGATCGCCGACCCTGCAGGTGGCTATTACGAGACTTTTGAAGGGGTCGGGACCCATCTGATGCATCGCGTCGACCTCCGCAAAGACGACGTGCTGTTCCTGATCTCGAATTCGGGACGCAACCCGATGATTCTGGAAATGGCCGAGGCCGCGAAGAAAATTGGCACGAAGATCATTGTTG
>CAKQZO010000172.1 GCA_934293835.1 uncultured Lacticaseibacillus sp.
TTTTATGGCTGGGTGGGGCCGCCGGGTCGCCGCTGTGCATCGCCAATCTGATTCGTATCAGCGCGCGGTACAACAACCTCGGCATCTTGGAAGACCGCTATGGCATCAACCTGCGGCACCTGGCGCGGCTGGCGGAGCATTACTATACGGATAATCCGGCGTTTCGTCCGCATGGTGCGAACGGGGTGCCTGATGACGAGCTCTTGGAGATCACCAAGATTCATCAGGCAATCGCGATCATTCAGTTCAAGCTCGAAGGGCCGGTCATCAGGCGGCGACCGGAGTTTGAGATGCGTCATCGCCTGTTGTTGGACAAAATTTCTGCCGATCGCCAGTCGATCCTGTTGCACGGCAAGCGTTATGCTCTGCACGATACCTGCTTTGCCACGGTCGACCCACAAGACCCGTATGCCTTGTTGCCGGAAGAGCAACAAGTTGTGACGCAGCTGGTTCAGGCGTTCACGCATTCAGAGAAATTACACCGGCATATGGATTTTCTGGTGGCCAACGGTGGGATGTACTTGCGATACAATCACAACCTCTTGATTCACGGCTGTGTGCCCGTGGACGCCGAGGGGAATTTCGTCGGCCTGACGATCAACGGAACGACTTATGCCGGCCGGCAGTTGTTTGAAATGCTAGAGGCCAATCTGCGCTTGGCTTATGCCAATCCCAAGGAACAGGCCGACTTAGCGACGGATCTGTTGTGGTATCTGTGGACGGGGCCCTATTCGCCTTTGTTCGGCAAGCACGACATGACGACCTTTGAGCGGTATTTCATTGACGCCGCCGAGACACACGATGAACATCCCAATCCGTATTATCACTTGCGCCACTCGGAGCCGTTCGTGCGGAAAATCTTGACCGCGTTTGCGCTTGATCCAGAGATCGGCCATGTCATCAACGGCCACACCCCGGTGAAAAAAGGCAAGTCACCGATCATGGCCAACAACAAGATGCTGGTGATCGACGGCGGCTTCTCGCGGCCTTATCAGAAAACGACTGGCATCGGCGGCTACACTTTGCTGGATAATTCGTATGGTATGCAGCTGGTGACCCACCAGCCGTTCGTGACCAAGGCGCTGGCCTTGGCCAACCTGACAGATATCATCTCAGCGAAGCGCGTCGTCGAAACAGAGGCCAAAAGGCGGACGGTGGCAGAGACAGATATCGGCGAACAATTGCAAAAACAGATTCAGCGATTAGAGGCGCGCTTGGCAAAACTTTAGATTATTGTTATCATTAAGATAATAATTATAGAAGAGGTGACTTATGCGCAAACACCACCACCCGCTATGGCGCGGCGTCTTGATGCTCGTCGCGCTGAGTCTCATTGCCATTAGTATCAATTGGTTTTATGCCCCGCACGGCGTGGCCGCCGGCGGCGCGACTGGGATCGCAATCTTGATCCAAGAGGCGTTCGGCGTCTCCGTCGGTCTCACGACGCTGATCGTGAATGTCATCATGCTCGGCTTGGCGTGGCGCCTGCTCGATCATCAGACCACGCGCCGCATCCTGATCGGGAGCTTCTTGCTACCCGTCTTGTTGGCTATCATCCCGCAACACAATCTTGTCGAAGACCGCTTGTTGGCGGTGATCGTCGGGAGCGTGATCTTCGCGGTCGGGGTGGGATTGAACTATCAGATTGATGCCTCTAGCGGCGGTACGACCGTCCCGCCGATGATTCTGAAGAAATATTTTAACATCAAACCCGCGATCGGCCTGTTCGCCGTCGACTTACTCGTTTGTTTGTTCAACATTCCGGTTTCCGGCATGGAGGCGTTCATCCTGGCCATCTTTGCGATCGGCTTGACGAGTCTTGTGATGACCTATGTCGAAACTGGTTTTGACCGTAAGAAGGCGGTGTACATCATGAGTCCGGTGATCGCCGACATCAAGCAGGTGATTCAAGAACAAAGCGATCACGGGCTGACGGTTCAATCCGTGGTCGGCGGCTATTCTGGCCAGCCCACTGAGATGTTGATGGTCGTGGTTGAACAGTCCGACTTCAAGCGCCTTGTCGATCGGGTCAGGCACATTGACAAGCAGGCGTTCATTCTCGCCGTGGAAGCCACGGAGGTTCACGGTGGGAGCCTGGCCTAACAGCAGACACCAAAACACCCTCGCAGCGCGCGATGCCAATCGCGATGCGAGGGTGTTTGTGTATGACAGTGACTAGGATTAGTCGATTGGGAAGATCCAGCCTTCCGGCGCTTCGATGTCGCCGAATTGAATGCCAGTGAGCTCGTTGTAGATAGCCTCGGTCAATTTGCCGGTACCGCCGTCGCCGAAGGTGTGGACGTTATCGCCGTAAGTGATACTGGAGATCGGGGTGATGACCGCCGCGGTCCCACAGGCACCGGCTTCAGCGAACTGATCCAAGTCGTGGATGGAGATTTTGGTTTCTTCGGTTTCTAAGCCGAAGCGTTCCTTGGCCAGCTGCAAGATGGAATACTTGGTGATCGATGGCAGGATCGAAGGTGACTTCGGCGTCAACAGGCGCTTCTCGTCTTTGGTGATCCCGAAGAAGTTCGCGGAGCCAACTTCTTCAATGGTTTCATGGTTGATCGGGTCGAGGTAAATGGCATCCCCATAGCCGTGCTCATGGGCATATTTGCCGGCTTGTAGGCTGGCCGCATAGTTCCCGCCGACTTTGGCGCCACCGGTACCAAAATGTGCAGCCCGGTCGAAGGAATCGGCGACGATGAACTTGGTTGGGACCATCCCGCCTTTGAAGTAAGGGCCGACTGGCATCGCAAAAATCGTGAACAAGTATTCCTTGGCAGGGGCGACGCCGATGTTTTCACCGATCCCAATCAGGATTGGGCGCAGATACAAGGTTGCGCCAGTGCCGTAAGGTGGGACGTATTCTTCGTTGGCCTTGGCCACTTGCTTAGCAGCGTCGATGAACTTATCAACTGGGACTTGAGGCATGAGCATCTTATCTGCGGAATCCTGCAACCGCGCAGCGTTGCGGTCGGGACGGAACAATTGCACCTTGCCAGACTTGGTCCGGTAGGCCTTCAAGCCTTCAAAAGCCCCTTGGCCGTAGTGCAAGATTGGCGAGCTTTCGTTGATGGTGAGCATGTTGTTGGTCGACAACTTGCCGTCATCCCAAGCGCCGTCTTTCCAATACGAAATGTAGCGATAGGGTAGGTTCATGTAATCAAAACCGAGTTTATCCCAGTCGATATTTACAGTCATAACAATGTCCTCTTTTCGTGAATGTCATCTTAACATTAGACAAATATTAAAATACAGTGAGGAAGAATGCAAGTCTATTCGGGTAATTTGACCGTGAAACTTTCTGAAATTAACATGAGTACCAAAAATAAACCGCTTACCGCTTTTTGGTGTATCCTCGGGTTAGAAATTGCCTTACAAAATGATATTAATGGCGTAAACTATATCTGGGAGTTAAAGAGATTGCTTGGAGGGATAAGAATGGAATCGCATTACTCAACTGTACAAAAAGCCGCATTAGAAGAGTTTCAGGCCGATATCAGCCACCTCAACGCGCTTGCAGGCAGCAGCCGGCAGCGCTTGCTGATGAGCCTGGGGACGGCTCCAGATAAAAAAGGCTTGACCGTCAGCGAGCTAGCCAAAACGATCGGCTTGTCGCAACCGGCGACTTCCCATCACCTCAAGGTTTTGCGCGAAATCGGGATGGTTGGCAGTCACCACGAAGGAAATATCGTGTACTATTATCTGACGCTCGGCGATACGATCGCGCGGCTGGAGCGCTTGGCGCAGGCCTTGCGACGACAACAAGAATTCGATGCATGAGACCTGGGGCTTGGGCCAGCATAGCGAATATGTGCGTAAACAAACAGGCGGTGTCTGCTGACACCGCCTGTTGTTGTACGCGAATGTGACGTGCCAAAAGACTGGCACTAAGCTGATGGGCCCTTGTTTGAGCGGGGGTGAGGGGTTACATCACTTGGCCGATACCGTAGTGAATGGCC
>CAKQZO010000173.1 GCA_934293835.1 uncultured Lacticaseibacillus sp.
CGTGTGGTGGGCAAGCCGATGGGGCGATGCAAGGCAAGGTGGTCGCCAAGACCCACTGGCGGGCCGTAGCAATGAATCCAGACGACGGCAGTCAATATGTCGCCATCGGGCATGTGTCGCCGCACATCTCCGTACATACCACGCCACACGTCACGCACACGACGCCGCGGGCGACCACGCATGCGGGAACCAGCAAGACCACTGGGCACGTTGGCGTCAGCAAAGTGACCAAGCCGGTGACGACGACCACGGGGAAGGGCGCGGTCCGCTCGATTAGCCGCAGTCATTTTACGTCCAACAAGACGTTCAGGCGCTCACCGTTGGCGCACACCTATTTTCCGTTCTGGTATTATGCGGCGTTTCGCAACCGCGACCGGCACGAGCGCTACTTGTTGACGCTGAAGATCGGCAGTAAGACGCGGCAGCTCTCGGTTTCTAAGCGAATGTACGCCAAGGTCCATGTCGGTGATTACGTACGCGTCAACGGCAGTAATTTCACGGTGTTGCGCAAGGCGAAGTAACGTTGTGGTAAAATGATTCCCGATAACCACACATGGAGGGAATTATGACCGAATTATACCTGATCCGCCACGGCCAAACCGTGTACAACGTTGCAGAGCGCGTTCAAGGCAACGCCGATTCGCCACTGACAGAAGCTGGCCGCGCCGATGCTTCCGCCCTCGGGCGTGGGCTGATGAAAGCCGGCGTCGTGTTTGATGCCGCCTATGCTAGCGACCTCAGCCGGGCGCAAGCAACGGCACAGTTGGCTCTAGACGCCGCCGACCAGTATCTGCCACTTCAGGCCGATTGCGACTTGCGCGAGGAGAATTACGGGCGCTTTGAAGGCCATCCGCAAGAGCAACGCGCCGAAGCATTGGCGACGCTCTTACCGGAAGCCGACATCACGAAGCTGGTGCCGATCGCAAACACCGTGCATCAGCTCGATCCAGAAGGTGAAGATGCCCAGACAGTGCAGTTGCGCTTCGACAAGGCCTTGCGCCGCATCGCCGAAGCCGAGTCCGGGCGCGTCATGGTCGTCGCCCATGGCACGGTCATCTTGTTATGGCTGGCTTACATCGGCTACCCGTTGCACGGTCAAAACCGCATGAACAACGCGGCGGTGACGCGCGTGACGTTCGCCGATGGCAAATTTGCCGTGCACGAATTCGATTCGTTGGCCTACGTCGAAGCGGGCCGCGCATGAGCGTGACGCGCAATTGAAAAAGCATCCACCTGACTGTAAGCGGGTGGATGCTTTTTTTAGTTGGTCGTGCTGGTGCCGGTTGTGTAATCGATCGTATAACCGGATTCGACGTTGAAAATGTAGACGTTGAAACGAATCGTGTTGTCGCCGATACTTTGGGCGCGCATCTGGACCCCGCGGGCGACGAGTTCGTTGCCGCGGTATACCGGGCGCACATCGTAGCGGACGTAGTGGTCACGCGACGACTTGAGATAAGTGGCGATGTCCATTTCGTGCGCCAACATCAAGGGATTGTTCAGCGACATGGTGCCAGTGATGAGGTTCTTGGGATTGTTGTTCTCACCGCTGAGCTGGAAGCCGATCAGGTGGCTACGATTGTATAACCAGCCGTGCGCGGTGCGCCGGTTATGCCAGCCGGTCGGATCCCAGGTCAGCGGCTCGCGCTTGGCGGTCGGCATCAGCGACTGGTTCAGGAGTGCCTGCGCATCGACGGCGCGATTGTTGCCATCGAGGTCGGTGTAGCGTTCCCAGGCGCCGCCGCTGGTGTTCAGTTCGGTGCGAGAAAAGCCTGGGTTGTTTTGGTCAACCACGATTTCTTGCTGCCCAGTGTAGTTCTTGGCGGCCAAGTCGATTTTAGGATGCTTGGCCGGGGCCGCCTGGCTGGAGGCCGTCGCCTTGGTCGCTTTTTGGTCAGCGACACTGGCTGCGCGGTGATCGGCATTCAGGCGCGATTGCAGAGAGCTGATTGTTGCCGCAGTTTTGCGGTTTTTGGCCTTGGTCTGCTCGAGCGCGTGTTTAGCACTGTGATTCGCCTTGGTGACGCGGCTGAGTGAGCTGACCTGGGCGTCTGAGGCGGTTTTTTGCGCCCCGCAGCCGGTCAGCACGGCGGCGCTGACGATGATTAAAGCAATGAGTTCCTTCATGAGGTCCTTCCTATGTAACGAGATGTGTTATGTAATGGGGTAGGTGAAGCCTTGTCTTGGGGCTGGTATCGTCGAGCTACGTGGCGCAACGGTGGGCTGGATAAGCTGTCCTGGTCACGCACTGGCTACGCCAGCACGATCCCAGGCCAGTCTTATCCTCCCACCTAAGTGCGCGCCACTCCGCTCTGGTTTCTTCGTCGAGCTGCGTGGCGCAATGCGCTAGGCCTAACGGCACACTGGACTGCGCAAGCAAGCTTGCTCCGTCAAGTGCACGCGTTACGCTACGCGCAAAATGCGCGCCACTCCGCTCTGGTTTCTTCGTCGAGCTACGCGTGGCCAACGGGCTAGGCCTAACGGCACGAACAACTACGCGAACAAGTTCGCTCCGTTGTTCGCACGCGTTACGCTACGCCCTAAGTGCGGCCACGCTCCGCTCTGGGTTACCTTAACGATTTGCGGTAGCCTGCTGCTTGAGCTTTTGCTTCTGAATTGAAATATACGGCGTTGGCAGAGTTCATCCGGTAGCCGGCTTGGCCAGGGACGTGGTAGATCTTGGAATTGACGTTGCCGACGATCTGGCCGGTGGCCGCGGTGTTCATGTCACCGTTGTTGGTTGGCGCGCTGTGCGTCGCCGCCTGTGAAGATGCTTGGGCTTGTTGACGTGCCGCTTGGGCCTGTGCGCGGCTCGCACTGGCTGCCTGACTGCTGGCTGCGGCCCGATTGGCGGACTCGCGACTCGCCGCGGCCGCTTGTGATGATGAGGCGGCCTTGACTCTTGCAGTCGATTGACTCGCCGCGACGACTTTGGCATGACTCACGCTGGCCGCTTGCGACGAGGCCTTCGCGGAACTGGCACTCTCGGCGACGCTTTGGTGACTCGCCGCTTTTTGCTTGGCAGCGTCAGCCTTGGCGACCTCTGCAAGCAGCAAAGTCTTCTGTTTTGTCAGCTTGGTCTGGCGTTGGGACGCGCTGGCGGCCTGAGCGGCCAGCGTGTGCGTCGTGGTTTGCGCCTGATGCAGTTGCGTGCGCGCCTGGGCGGGCGTCAGATCGGTGCTGGGCGCGGTAATGCCGACTGCGACGAGCGCGACCAGCGATACCCCCAAGGTGATCAATGCGTTGCGGCCGCGATGCTTCGTCGCGCGATGGGCGATGCGATCGATCGCGAAGCGCACGGCAAAATAGATTGCCGCGATCAGCGCGACAAAGAAAATCAAACTCAATATAGTATCCATAATTTCCCCCTCCAAAAGGTGATAATCATAGCATACCGGAAAATGCTGGGTGTGCAAATAAGTTTTGTCACCGACATGATCTTGCAGTACGCTAATGACATGACATTTTGAATCGGAGGCAATTAGTTTGAATAATCGTCGTTGGCTCGTTATGGCCGCAGTTTTCATCGCGACGTTCATGACCTCGGTGGAGGTCACTATCGTCACCACGGCGCTTCCGGCAATCATCGCCGCCTTACACGGGCTCGCCTTCCAGAGCTGGATCATGGCCGCATACTTATTGACGACCGCAGTCACGACCCCGATCTACGGCAAGCTGTCCGACATCTTCGGCCGCCGCCCGCTGTTCATCATCGCGATCTCGATCTTCCTCATCGGCTCGCTCCTCGCCGGCATGTCCGGTTCGATGTACGAGCTGGCGATCTTCCGTGCCATCCAGGGCCTCGGCGCCGGTGGCCTCATGGCCCTGCCGCTGACGATCATGGGTGACATGCTCGCCCCGCGCGAGCGCGCCAAGTACCAGGGGTACTTCCTCGCGGTCTTCGGCGTCTCGAGCGTCATCGGCCCGCTGATCGGCGGTCTGTTCGCCGGTGCCCCCGAGCT
>CAKQZO010000174.1 GCA_934293835.1 uncultured Lacticaseibacillus sp.
TTAGCGAAGAGGCTAAACGCGACGGACTGTAAATCCGTTCCTTCGGGTTCCTAGGTTCGAATCCTAGATCCTCCATTGATTGGGGTATAGCCAAGCGGTAAGGCAACGGACTTTGACTCCGTCATGCGCTGGTTCGAATCCAGCTACCCCAAGCCCGACGTCTCATCATTGATGAGGCGTTTTTTCGTACGCACTTTCTGGTGTTTGGGTTGATCAGATCTCAAGCCACACCAGCGTCTTGACCCATTCGGCGAACCAATCGGTGCCGGTCCACTCGTTCAACCGACGTAAGCCGTAACCCATCGGTTGATGGTAGTACGTTGTGTGGTGGTAGGTCCGCGGTGCATGGCGCGTGTGCAGGTGCCCGAAGACGGCTGCTGTAACCTCGTAGCGTTCCAACAGCGCACCTAAGTGCTTGGAGCCCATCATCGCCGTTGCCATCTGCCAGCGCGGATGCTCTGGCGCATACAGCATGAACGCGGCTTTAGGAACAAAGTGCGTCACATAGATCACGCGTCGCTTACCCGCTTGTTGCAATGCCTTTTCAGTCGTCTCCAACACCCGCGCCATGCGCTCGGCATCGCTCACCGGCTGATCAATCGCCGAATCCAGCCAATACGCACGCTTCCACTGTGCAAAATCGGCCCCTTGCAGGTCATCTGGCGCGAGCGAATAATCGTACCAGCCGTTGTTGCCAACGATGACGGTACTGCTCCCTGGCAGTTGCAGGCTTTGCTCGTGCAAATACAGTGGGTCGATTGCGCTTTGCGCCTCAGCGTAGGTGATGTGCTTGATCAAGTCGTGGTTCCCCGCCAAATACCGCACGGGAAGCGTCTCCCCGACCGTGGCCTGCAACCGCGCATAAAACGCCTGCGTTTTGGTAAAATCGTTGAAGCTGTCGCCTGCGTTCACATAGACCGCGGCCTGGTGCGACTGCAGGTACGGCGCGATGCGCGCAATTGCCTCATCCACATCGATCTTGTTCACATCAAAATGATTGTCTACTGAAACCGCGATTTTGGCCATCACATTACCCGCTTTCTTCACGATGAGTGCATTGTACCATTCGCCAAAATAAAAAAGCCACCCAGAGGTGACTTTTTCATGATTTAGTTGACCCCTTGCATCAGTTTTTCGATTCGCGGCACCATGAACGCTAAGATAACAGCGAACACGATTGCCGCGATCCCAACGCCGGCAAAGTAGACGATTTCGGTTTCTGGTGAATACAGCTTCACGATCTGCGCATTGATCGCCTGAGCGGCTGCATCGGCCAAGAACCACATACTCATCATCTGACTCGAGAAGGCCTTCGGCGCAAGCTTCGTGGTCACTGACAAGCCGACCGGAGAGATCAGCATCTCAGCAATTTCGACGATCGCCCAAGACAACACCAGCCACAGCGGCGAAACGCGGGTGTCAGCGCCGAACAGTGCTACCGGAATCACCATGACTAGATATGAGAAGCCGGCAAAGACCAGGCCGAGGCTAAACTTCTTCGGCGAACTCGGCTGGTGCTTGCCCAAGTGGACCCACAACCAGGCAAAAATCGGGCCATAAATCAGAATAAACAGTGGGTTAAGTAACTGGAAGTTCCCTGGCAAAATGTGCCAAGAGCCGATCTGTAACTGGGTCTGATCGGCTGCGAACACCGCGAGCACGACCGAGCCTTGTTCCTCGATCGCCCAGAAGATCACTGCTGCGATAAACATCGGAATATACGCCCAGACCCGGGAGCGTTCGGTCTTGGTCACCTTGCTGCTCCGCAACATCACGATGAAGTAGCATACCGGCACCGCAATGGCAAAGATCGTAATCAAGGTGATCACATTGTTGATCGACAGCGCGCCGCTCATCGCCATGCCGACCAAGATCACGACAACGGCCAAGATACCAGCCAACACTTTGAGCAACAGCGGCCGTAACTCTTCAGAAGAGATCGGATCTGGCGCAACGTTATCAACCGGGTTGATCGTCTTGCGTCCCGCAACAACATAATAGATCAAACCAATAAACATCCCGATCGCAGCAAAAGAAAAGCCCACGTGGAAGTTGAATTGAGCTTGACCCCAAGGCACGATGATCGGTGCCAGCAAGGACCCCAGGTTGATCCCCATCACAAAGATACTGAAGCCGGAATCGCGCCGAGAATCTTCTTCAGAATACAGCGACCCGACCATCTCAGAGACGTTAGGCTTCAACAACCCCGTCCCGATAACGATCAAGGCGATCGATGCGAACAGCGCGCTCGCACCCATCGGCAGCGACAACACGATGTGCCCGCACATGATCAAAACGCCGCCCCAGAACACGGTCTTACGACTACCAAGTAACCGGTCCGAGATGAAACCGCCGATCGTCGAGCTCAGATAAACGAGCGACCCGTAAATCGACATGATCGATAATGCCGTTGGCTTGTCAAAACCCAAGCCACCTTTTGACACCGCGTAATACATATAATATATCAGGATTGCCCGCATGCCGTAGTAGCTGAACCGTTCCCAGAACTCTGTCATAGACAGCGTCAACAGTCCCTGCGGATGCCCGAGAAACGAGCGATCATTCCCTTTTTTGTCCAATGGAAAAAACATCCTCTCACTAGGAATTCGTAACCAAACCTAGTGACACTCACTGCTACTTCCCTCAAAATAGCAAAGAATCATTGCCCTATTATACGCCTCATTGAATTTGATTACAAATAAGCGCTTTTCTCTCAGTTAAGCCGATTCCTTCTCATTATCGTGTCGTCATGCTTGACCGTCTGTCCGCCTTCTGAGGACACCCATCTGTCGAATGAGAATTGCATGAGCAACGCTGGTAAAAAAATACAACCGCCCCACCTGTTCGGTTCGTCGGTTGTACATTGATCAGTTGCGACTCGCCGCATCTGCCTTGCTGGTCATTCGTTCACTGTATGTCGCTAAGCTCTGCGGAAGCTTGCCATTAAAGTAGGTTTTGGCAAGCTGACTGGTCTGCGCCATGAATGTCTTCGCATCGGCATTATATGCCTTTTGATCAGTCCCACCCATCGCCGTCAGCATCGCCGAAGCATCAGTTGCGAGCTTCTGCAAGGCCTTTGTTTCTGCCGCCTGGCTGGTGTTACTATCAAGCTCTAACTTGATCTTATTCACCACACTGACGCCTTGAGCAGCAGTTTTCTTGATCTTAGCGGTCGGTTGCGAGTATGAGGCCATATCCAGCGGTTTAACCACCGCGTCTACGATTGCCGTATAGCGTTTTTGTAGCTGGGCCGTGGTATACTGCTTACTAGTGATGACTGTCTTGGCCTTTGAACTGCTCGACGATGCGGTTGTATCATGTTGTTTACAGCCCGCTAGCAGGAGCCCGAGTCCGAGAACAGGAATTGCCCAAACACTTCGTTTCATTGTTTTCCTCCCATATTACGCGTATTATAACACACCTATCGACAGGAGTTGTTTGCTTTGACCACATGGCACCTAATGTTTCAAAAGCCCGCCTTTGAGTCTACCCAGATTCAACACGTCGTCACCACGCTGCGCACCGCAGGCGACTTCGGCGGCTTCCCGATCAAACACGTTGCGTTTGTCCGCGACACCAGCGACCTGGCATACGTCGATCTCGACTTTACCGTCACCAATGCTATCACGCAGCACGTCTTCAGCGATATGGCTAAGTATCTGATGGTGCTCGCAGCGGGACTCGAACACGCGCCGTTGCCCCTTTATTTTGCCATCATGCAACACAGCCTTGATGAGCTTAGCATCAGCTATCACATCTACGACGCGCACAGTGTCGACCTCTACTACTGGCAAGCCCCACCCATCGTCGCGGTTCCAGACGAACCCGATAACAAGCTCCACTTTCGTTAACCCTGTAG
>CAKQZO010000175.1 GCA_934293835.1 uncultured Lacticaseibacillus sp.
GAAACAGGCCGTAGACGATGTAGTACCAGGTCACCCCGTGCCAGAAGCCCATGACCAAGAAGTTGATCAGATAGGCGACTTGGCTGACGCGGATGCGATTTTTGATCAGCTTGTGCTTCATGATGAAGAAGGTCGTCCGCATGAACACGAAGTCGCGGAACCAGAAGCTCAAGCTCATGTGCCAGCGATTCCAGAATTCCTTGATGTTCGGCGCGGCAAACGGCCGGTTGAAGTTCATCGGCGTCTCGATGCCCATAATCAAGCTGATGGCGACGGCAAACAACGAATAGCCGGCAAAATCGAAGAACAAATACATGCTGTAATCGTACATATAGCCGACTAACGGCAAGGACACCCCACCGGCGTGCACGGCCGCATGCGCCAAGCACGGCAGCCACATCGTGCCGAACAGATAGCCGAGGATATACTTATACAAGAACCCCAAGAATAAATAGCGCACCGCCCGACTCAACATCTCGGCATACGCCGCCTGAGCCGGCGCTTGTTGATAGTCCTTGGCAAACCGGCGATAGCGGTCGATCGGACCGCTGGAAAGCGTCGGCATGAAGCAGAGGAAGCGAATCACCAGCGGCAACGACAGCGTCTTGATCGCGCCATCGCGCAACTCCATGACGAGTTGCACAACGCGGAACGTGAGGTAGCTGATGCCCAAGAAGCCGAGGAGCGACGGTTGCGCCGAAAACACCGGGGTCATTTTGACCACCACCAGCGGCACGATCGTGGCCAAGACCGCCAGCACGAACACCGAGGTCCGGTTGGCACGCCGCCGATACCACGCGTAGGCGAAGACCAAGAGCAGCTCGACGACGATGTAGCCGATCAACGCCACGCCTTGATGCCACTTGGCACCGGTGAACATCAAGGTGATGAAGGCGAGGCTGACCAGCGTCTCATAGAACGCCGCCCGTACCACAGGCCGACGGCAAGCGGCAGCAACGCGATGAGTAAGTAAACGAAGTATTGCGGGTCTGCATATGGCTGAAGATTGATCATGCATTCGCCGCCTCGATTAAGCGCCGCACGGCCACTTTACCGTTGGCCGTTAGCGGTAGCTGATCACGATAGACGAACCGTTGCGGGATCATGTACGTCATCATCGAAGCCTGCAGGCGTTCGCGAATCGCCTTGGTCAGGCTCAACTCATCGGCGAACTTGTGCGCTGACGGCACGATGTAGGCAAGCAGCTGGCTGACCTGATGGTTGCGATTGTACTTCGGCACCGCGACGCCTTGGGCGATCAGCGGCTCGGCGTTGAGATAATGATTGACCTCTTCTAGCTCGATGCGGTAACCATTGAGCTTGATCTGAAAATCAGTCCGACCGCGATAAAAAATCATCCCAGCCTCATCGATATACCCCAGATCGCCGGTCGCATAGCCAGCGTCAGAAAAGGCCAGCGCCGTTTTCTCCGGATTGTTGAGATAGCCGCGAGAAACGCTCGGGCCTTGGATCATCAGCTCGCCAACCGTCAGCTCGCCGTCTTGGCGCTCGCTGCCCGGTCGTAAGGTGATTTGCGTGTCAGGCTTCGCCACCCCGATCGGCAACCGCGCATACTGCGCCAACAGCGCCTCAGTCACCTGCACTGCGGACACGGCCACCGTGGCCTCCGTCGGCCCGTAGGTGTTATAGATCGCCGCCTGTGGGAAACGCGCCAACAGCTTCGCGGCCAGGTCATGCGTCAGCTCTTCGCCGCAGAAGAAAAACTGGGTGAGCGCCGGATAATGCGTCGCGTCGAAGTTGGCATCAAGCAAGCAGATGCTGATGAACGCAGGGGTGGAGACCCAGACCTGCAAGTCCAGCGTCGGCAGCACCGCAAACATCTGCTTCAAATTGGCGGTCACGTCTGCCGGCAAGACCTGCACCTCACCGCCATTCACGAGCGTCGGGTAGAGATCCATCACCGACAAATCGAACGAGTACGGTGCCTGCGACAACATCCGTGGCTGAGCAGGCAGCGCGAAGCTTTGCATCCAGTTCACGAAACTCAACAAGTTCTTATGGCTGATCTGGACACCTTTTGGCCGCCCGGTCGTACCTGAGGTGAAGATGATATAAAACGTCTCATCGCCACTCACCGGCGATAGCGTTACCGCCTGTGGGGTAGTCATCGCCGCATGCAAGGCTGTCGCGGTCAAGGTCGGTGTCTGCAAGGCGATCGGCAAATCAACCACCGCCAGCATCAAGGCCGGCTTGGCGATCTCTTCGATCATCGTCAGCCGCGTCTTAGGCGAATGCGTATCCACGGGAATATAGGGATGGCCGGCCTTCACGCACGCCAAGAAGCTGACGATCGTGTCAAAGCCCTGATCGCAATACACCATGATCGGCGCCTGGGCCGCCAAGTCGCGCGCCGCGATTGCGGCCGCCAGATTGTCAGAGGCTTCGCGCAACTGGCCATAGCTGTAATGCCGATCGTTGATATGATACGCCAGCCGCTCAGGGGTGGCCGCCGCAACGGCATCAATACTTTCGATAATATTTGTGATCATGAGATCCTCCGGTTTCGTCGAGCTTCGCTGAGCAACAGGCTAGGCATAGCGGCATTATCAGCTACGCAAGCAAGCTTGCTTCGCCGATAATCCACACTATGCTACGCCTTAAGTGCGCTCAGCTTCACTCTGGGTTCTTTCGTCGAGCTACGCTGAGCAATGCTGGGCTGTCTAAGCCATGACGCCTTCGTGATGCTTCGCATCTCTGCGGTGTCCTAACTTAGACTCCCAGCAAAAACCGCTCAGCTTCGCTCTGGGTTTTTCGTCGAGCTACGCAGGACAACGCGGTTGCGTCTAAGTCATCTCGGTCGTCCGCCGGCGTCGCCGACTCCCGCCCAAGCCGCCTTAGACACACCGCTAAAGTCGTCCTGCTTCGCTCTGGGTTTTCGTCGAGCTACGCAGGACAACGCGGTTGCGTCTAAGTCATCTCGGTCGTCCGCCGGCGTTGCCGACTCCCGCCCAAGTTGCCTTAGACACACCGCTAAAGTCGTCCTGCTTCGCTCTGGGTCTAGAATTCGTTATAAATAAAGTGCGCGCCACCGACACCTCGGTAACTGTAGAGATACACCAACATCAAAATGATTGCGGCGTAAAACAATGTGCGCGCGATGAAACTCACCACGGGATGGTGGCTGAACCACTTCTGCATGTCCGACCTCCTTAGTCACTTTTTGCAACGATGTAGCGAACGCGTCGCTTCGGGCGCCATTGCCAGATCACGATGCCCAACAGGCCGATGTTCAACAGCATCGACGTTAGCGGCCACCAGCTCAATAAGGCCAACACGCCCATCGCAGCCAAGATTCCCGCTTTAGGAATCGGAGGTTGCGGTGGCAAGTCGCCGTGCCACCGTAGCCGTTTTTGCTTGAAGCCGATGTTGGCTAGCTGCTTCAGTGAAAAATCCGCTTGCGCGGTTGCTTGCAGCAGCGCCCTTTTGGCCACCGCCGTCAAGGCGCAGTCGTGAAACAGCGCTTTGCGTCGGTGCGCAAAGCCCACCACGTCATAGCCGCCGACGACAAGAGCATCGACCAAGGCAGGGATGCTTGCGAGCATCTCCGGCAGCAGCGCATCGATGACCAGATACGCGTCGGCGGTGATCGTCGCCAGGCCCGCCTGCACGGCCGCAAGATAGCCAAAATGGCGTGACAACGTCAGGCAATGGTACTGTGCGGAAGTCGCCTTGAGCTGTTCGATCTGCGTGGCGAGTTGCGCGTCGACCCCGTCGTCGATCAACCAGACGGTCAGCTTCGTCAGCGGCCACAGCCGCTGACAATCACTGACGTGGGTATCGATCATCGTCGTCACCGCCTTCAACGATGGCAGCCGGTAACATGGCACTAGCATCGCG
>CAKQZO010000176.1 GCA_934293835.1 uncultured Lacticaseibacillus sp.
GCTTGAGGATTGCCGGGAAGCCCACCGTCTCCACCGCCGCGGCGATGTCGTTAGGGGTAACCACCTGGGCGTAAGGCAAAATGTTCATGTTCTGATCGTCGAGGTAGACCTTCTCCAAGTACCGATCCTGCGTCACGCTTAAGATGTCGACGCCTGAAGGGAGCTGGCCGCGGCGAGCGATGGTCGCCAGCGTCGTGCCATCGACGTTCTCGTCGACATAGGTGAGCACCTGCGCCAGATCGACCAACCGCTGCAACGCCTTGGCGTCGTCGGCCGCGCCGATCAAGCGCATATCGGCAACCTCAAAGGCGATATCGCCGTCGGCCGGCGCCAACACGATGGTATGCATCCCCATCTGCCGCGCCGCCAACGCCAGCTGATACGCCCGCACGCCACCGCCGATGATCCCGACAATCGCGCCTGGTTTAATAAACTGAGGCATAACGAACCTCTTTCTGTGAATACTAGTCGTCTTTTTCGTTCAAGCCATCGTTGGTCTCAAGCTCGGGTTGCGGCGTGGTCGAATTGAAGAGCCAATTCAACAGCACCGCCGACACACTCGCCATCAAGATCCCAGACCCGAACAACAGTTGCAGCGTCTCTGGTAAAGCCTGCACGATTTCCGGTTGGGTGGTGACCCCGAGCCCTAAGCCGATCGAGATCGCTGCGACCAATAAGTTCTTGTCGTTGTGAAAATCAACCTGTTGCAGCATCCGGATCCCTTGGACGGCCACCATCCCGAACATCACGAGCATCGCGCCACCCAATACTGGTGACGGAATGATCGTCGCCAGCGCGCCGATCTTCGGCAACAGGCCTAACAAGATCAAGAACAGCGCCGAAAACATCACCGGCTTGCGCGTCTTGATGCCGGAAAGCTGCACCAAGCCGACGTTTTGCGAGAAGGTCGTGTACGGGAAGGTGTTGAAGATCCCACCTAACAGCACCGCCAGCCCTTCGGCGCGGTAGCCGCGCTTCAGGTCATCGGCTTCGATCCTCCGGTCGACGACATCCCCCAAGGCGAAGAACACCCCGGTCGATTCGACCATCGACACCAGCGAGATCAAGATCATCGTCACGATCGAGCTCCATTCAAAATGCGGCACCCCGAAGTAAAACGGCGTGGGCACGTGAAACCAGCTCGCCTCGGCCACCGGCGCAAACGACACCATGCCCAAGAATCCGGCGAGTACGGTGCCGCCGATCAGGCCGATCAAGATCGCGATGCTGCGGACGAAACCGCGGCCCCAGACGTTGAACGCCAAGATCAACAACACGGTGAACGCACCAACCGCCAAATTGGTCATCGACCCGAAATCTTTGGCGGTCGTGCTCCCACCGCCGAGGTTCTGGAAGGCCACCGGAATCAGCGACAGCCCGATCACCGTGATCAAGGTCCCGGTCACCAGCGGCGGAAACAGGCGCCGCAGCTTCGAGAAGAACCCGGAGATCAGGAAAACGAAGAGACCCGCAGCGATGATCGCGCCATACATAGTCTGAAAATCAAATTTCTGGCCGATCAAGATCAACGGCGCCACCGCCTGCACGGCACAGCCGAGCACGACTGGCAAGCCGATTCCGAAGACCTTGTTGGCGAAGATCTGCAACGCCGTGGCGACCCCACACATGAAGATGTCGATCGACACCAGATACGTCATCTGCTCACTGGTGAAATGAAGCGAGGCCCCGATCAAGATCGGCACCAATACCGACCCTGAATACATCGCCAACAGATGCTGAATCCCTAACACCGCGGCTTTTGGAGCGGAGATATCTTGCGCCTTCATTAGTCCTCCTTTTCGAACTCGACTTGGCCGGCGACGAACTTACTGATGCGGGCCAGTGACACCGTCTTGATGTGCCGCTCGTCAAGCAACTTGCGCCCTTTTTGGAAGCTCTTCTCGATCACGATCCCGACGCCTGCAAGCGTGGCGTTCGCCTGACCGATGATGTCGATCAAGCCTTCGACCGCCTGGCCGTTCGCCAAGAAATCATCGATGATCAATACCGTGTCGTCGCTACTCAAGAACTTCTGGGAGATGGCGATCTGGTTCGCCGTCTTCTTGGTGAAAGAGTAGACCTCGGCTGTGTATAAGTCCTCTTTGAGCGTCAGCGACTTATGTTTGCGGGCAAACACGACCGGCACGTGAAACGCCATGCCTGTGGCTAATGCCGGGGCAATGCCAGAACTTTCGACCGTCAAAATCTTGGTGATCTTGGCATCTGCGAACTGGGCGTGAAACTCTGCGCCCAATGCCGTCATCAAATCAGGATCGATCTGGTGGTTTAAAAAGTTATCCACCTTCAGGACCTCTGCCCCAAGCACCTGACCATCCTTTTTGATCCGGTCTTCAAGTAATTTCACCAGTATCCACATCCTTTTTTATTCGTTAAATTTCACAAATTTTAACACAAAAAGCGCACTTGAACAACCGGATAACCGATAATCATGTGGCTTTTTGAGGCTTTCGTTCGGGTCGTTCGTTTGGGTTTAACCGCGTTGGCCGCGCCGAATCACCGCCACCATCCGCAGATTATCGCAATGCAAATAAAAAACCCGATTATTCGGGTTTTACGAACATTAATTGTTTGGCGAATCATATTGATCCAGCCGCCAGGTTTTGATCAAATTCACCAGCTTGCTGGGATAATCCGGGTCGGTGGCGTAACCGTCGGTTTTCAGCGCTGTCGCCGCTTCTTGATACGACTTGGCGGCCAAGACGTCGTGATACTGCGCGGCGTTCCAATGCGTGCCATTCACGAACAACAGCGCGTGCGCCTTCAAAGACGCCTGGTCGCTGGGGTACACCGCAAAGCGCGCCTTGATCGTCACCCACTTGCCGTTCACGTATTCTTTGGTCGTCATCATCTGACTCGCCTTGGGGTCATCGGACTTGATGCCAAACAGATTATGGTAATCGGCAGCCAGGGTGCTTCGGCCCCAGTCGGATTCCAAAATCGCCTGCGCTAGCGTGATGCTCGGCAAGACGCCATAGGCCTTTTGCAGCTCTTGGGCATACGGCGCCAGCCGGTCGATGAACGCCTGCTTGCTCGAAGTCGCGGTGGTTTGCGCCTGTTGGGCGCGCTGGCTTTGCGCATCGAGACGCTGGCAGCCGACCACCAGCACCCCTGCAATCAACAATAGCCCGACAAGCCACACCACGAGCGGCAGCCGCTGTTTACGATGTCCCTTGCGCCGTCGCGCCATTCAATCCCTCACTTTTCTGGGGCGTCTAACTGTTCATGCGCCCAAGTCAACAGGTCCAGCTGCTTGGTCTGCAACTGCTTGGCCACCTTCGTCGGCACCACGAAGTCGAGGATGTCGACCAAGCCGTGGACCCCGTAATCCTGCCGCAGTTGCAGATGGACGATCACCTCATCCCCGCCGCGCGGTTGCTTGACATAGCTGGTCGTCAGGTTCGGCAGCTTCAGCCATTCCTTGGCGATCAACGTCTTGGCCGCCTGATAGCGCTCCGCTAAGCTGCCGGCCTCAGGCGTCGTCGCCTGCATGACCGCGAGCTTCTGCGCCAGCATCCATTCGTAATCCGTGAACAGATACCGCAGCTGTTCGCGCTGCTTGGGCAACAAGGCCGCTTGATTGGCCAGGATCGCTTCGGTGGGAATGTGCATGACAGTTTCCAACACCTGCGCGTTGCCATCGCGCTGTTGCAAAACCAGGGCCGCTAATTCGATCAATTGCGTATCATCCAACACAATCACCTCCACTTTCATGATACCATGTCGCCGGGCAGGATACCGCGTTGTTAACACTTTTTAATCTGGCAGATTGTCAAACTAAGTGCAACACTTTATCAAAGAAAACCTCAGATGGGCTTTTATAGTCTAAAACCTTT